>JAGVKT010000102.1 GCA_020050355.1 Gammaproteobacteria bacterium
AATTCGCAACCGCCGTAATAGCGTTTATAAGGATAGCCTTCTGCGTATTTATTGGTCAAAACTGAGCCTTGTGCGGCCATAACACAAGGGCTTGCATAATTTTCTGATGCAATAAGTTCAATATGATCTTCTTGGCGCTGCTGTTCGCCTGCAATTGCTTGCCATAATTCTGGATCAAATGCTTCAATAGAGAGATTGCTTGCAAACATATGTGCCCCCACGCCAAGTAACGGTTGATTATGGTGGTAAATTCTACACCATTGTGGGGATTATTACTATGCTGCATCCCTATGTTCAACTTCCCTGGCAATTCGTTTGCCTTTAGAAGAAATGATCACCTTAAGATCATAGGCTGTTTGCAAATTAAGCCAAAATTCTGGTGTAGTACCAAAATAAGTGGATAATCTAAGCGCTGTGTCTGCCGTAATGCTTCTTTGCCCTTTCAAGATTGCTGTTATCCTATTTGCTGGCACATGCAATTTTTTGGCAAACGCATTCAGAGAAAGTTCCAACACCTCTATTTCTTCTTTCAAAATTTCCCCAGGATGAATCGGTCTCATTTTATTCATATCATTCTACCTCTTAATGGTAATCTACAATCTCAACATCGATTGCTTCATCATTCTCCCAACGAAAACAAATTCGCCATTGTTTATTAATGCGGATACTATACTGTCCTTTACGATTCCCGCTTAATGCCTCAAAACAATTGCTTGGCAAATACCTTAAATCATCTAGCTTCACAGCGCTATCCAAAATCTGCATACGCTTCTCTGCTTGTTTAGAAAAAGCTTGAAAAGACTTAACCCACTCACCTTCATAGAGTGCTTTTGTCTCTTTATTTTTAAAGCTTTTAATCATATTAAAATTATATTACATGTTACGTAATGCGTCAAGGTTTTTTGTGGTTGAATTTTAACCAGCCACGAATTGTCGCAAAGGTAGGAATGGTCCAGCCATAGCGGATGGTGCCCAAGCGAATCAGAATGACGGTAGTCGCACAAGCGATGCTAGCGATGCGATGATCCGGTAAAAATAAGTAAAATACAACAAAAATACTTGCGCCAGCTAATGCGGCTGTTGCATAGATTTCTGGTTTAAAAATTAAAGGCATGTCCCCACATAACATGTCTCGAATGGCCCCGCCGCCTACTGCCGTTAACACGCCCATTATCACCGCAACAATCCCGGGCAAGTGCATCAGTAAGGTTTTTTCGGCCCCAGCAATCGCAAAAATCCCAAGGCCTATCGCATCGGCAATTAAAAAGCTCAAACGACTAAAGTCTACTTTTTCTGCAATTAAAAAAACGCTTAATGCCGCTAAAGCAGAAATAATAATATAAGCAGGTTGCTCAATCCAAAAAACCGGCGTTGCGCCAATTAATAAATCACGCATCGTACCGCCACCATTGCCTGCAATAAAAGCAATGACGATAACACTGCTTAAATCATAATTTTTACGGCATGCAGATAAAGCGCCACTAATGGCAAATAAAATCGTACCGAGAACTTCTAGGGTGTAAAAAAACATAATGTCATACCTTGGGTGTTAGCCGCTATTATATATGCCTTTATATTGGCGGTATAGTTGCGTTAAAATTAGTCAATTGAAAACAAGTTTAATTGATGATACATTACGCCTAAATTTATAAGGTCATTGTTCATGATTATAAAAACCATTACTTTTGATCCCAAAAGTAGGCATCAGCCAACCCAGTCAGATTTTAAAAAACTTTATTTCTTTTTCAAACAACACGCAGAGGAATACGATAAGTTTTTTCCAGAAGAACAATTTCCTTGGTCAGAGACCACCAACATCCAATTTACTCAGGGCATCTCTTATCGAAGAGACAGTAAAAATAAAAAAATCCCAAACCAATTAATTGTTGTAGATAAATTCACATTTCCAATAGAGCAGACAGAAAAAAATAATCCAGCAAGAGTGCTCATTACTCTTAATGACCAAAATAAAACTATCGATTTTAAACGCTTTGATAAAATGCGGGACATGCAAACCAAGCATCAGACCATTTACCACGCTGCTTGTTATATCTCGGCTGAAGATATAGCTGAAGCAAAAGCCACGCGTAAAAGAAATCTCCAAGAGGCAAAAATTCACGAAATGGTACATGGCGCTGGTTTTGCTTTATTTTCAACAAAGGGTCAAACCAAAATCTGTATTCCGCATTTTCCTGGGAAAGATCTTGCCAGAGCTTTCAAAGATCTTCATAAAGATAACATTCGACAAGTTATTTATGACATTGTTGTGCAAGTCGCTATTCTTTCAATCAATGGCATAATTCATGATGATTTAATGTTGAAAAATATTATTTTAACTGATAACAACCGCGCTGAGCTTATTGATTTTGAGGGTGTTGCTAAACAGAATGATTTTGCGAGTGATTACTTCGGCCCATTTTTAGCAACGTCATATGAAGCTTTTTTATTTCGTGTATCTCCTAAAGATGACGTACAACTTACCACTAAAGCAAATAGCTTTTCGCTGGCCGCACTTCTGTTGCGATTACTGACAGGTGAAGAAACAGCGAGCCTATTTAACCTTAAACCGCTTTATCAAGAATACTATGAGCAGAAAACCAAAAAAGAAGCTTTTTTCCACGCTACTCAGATAGATAATAAATTTACCCGATATGCATTAAGTAACCCTACAAACGCCGCTTATAATTGTCGTTTTTTCAAAGACGATTATTTCC
>JAGVKT010000104.1 GCA_020050355.1 Gammaproteobacteria bacterium
GGATGACACTTACGGGGCGCCCCTAGAAGGTGGCGCGGAGCGCATTAATGTGCTTAGCACCTGTCACTTTGTGCTATTTTCTCCGGACAGTAGTGTAGCCTGCTACGCCCGGTAACTGCAGGACTTTAAAGCTGATAAGCAATGATGATTTTTTTATTAAACAGGCCTTGCTTCTTTATGTTAATGCCTTTGCCGTGCCGGGCGTAGCAAGCTACGCCCCTACAGCATGGCTTTCGATTTTGGGACAAACAGTGAAATTTTCACGTCAATTTTTTGTATAACTTCGCATCTTGAACTGCAACCTCATATGATCGGCATGGCAACAAAACTTCGTAATCGTGATACGCATTCTTGAGTTTCTATTTTTTTTGTTAAAGTCATTGATGGCGCAACTGCGTTGCATGGTTCGCGCTCGGCAACCGACGGGAGTTCTTGCGCACAAGCCAAATCTTGTTGCACTGCACGTAAATGCCCATATAAAGGCCCAGCGATGCTTCCGCTAGATTCTGCTGCTGCGATAACACTTGATGTTGATGTAGGTGACTCCTCTGTTGATGGCGGCTCGACGCTTTTTGGTGTTGTGCTACTGCCAGTAATGCTTGCATAAATATATTCATAAAAAGTAACTGCAGGCGTGGAGACTGGCTTTTGTGCTTCTGATTTTGACGTGATTAATATTAAATTGTTGGCCGCGTCAAGCTTAAATAAAGCTTGGCTTGAATCTTTTAAAGTTGCTAAGCTTTTTACTAAGCTATCTAACATTTGTGCTGTATTGGAACTATGCCAACGACTCCAAAAATAACGATTATTTTGGTTCAATAATTTTTTGATACGTTGATAATATTCATTTAATGTTTCTTGATCCGGATCAAAATCAATGCTGATATTTGGGTTGTTTTCTTTAAACTCTATGGTTTTGATGATACCTGCAAATTTTTTCATTACTTGTTCTTGCGCGTATTGTCGTCGCTGTGGATCATTACCGCCTTTTTGGCGATAATAACTTGCGACCAATTGTTCAATTAATTTTTTTAGTAGCTCTTGAACTTGTAAACGTTTTTGCCCTGGTGGTAATACACCTGGTTTGCTAATTTTTGTAGATGGTATTGGTACCGCCGTCGCTTCGCTGCTGGTCCTGCTTAAACTTTCTACTCCTTCAGCAAGTGCTGCTTTTGCCTCAACAACATGCTCATGGCATTTTTTGATTTGCTGCGTATCATCTCGTACTAAAGTTAATAATTCTCTTTGCATGCCTGCTAGCGTTGCTACTTCAGCACTGACTTCGATTATTTTTTTATCTCGCTCTTGCACAACCCTAGCCAAATGCTTTATCTCAGAGCTTGCCGGTAAACCTAAATTACCTGCAAGTTTATAGGTTATGGCGGCAGGCATGGTATCTGCTACATCTAGAAAAGCAATCTGCCCTCTTTCAAAACGGGCAACAACGGTTGTGCCTGCTTTTAGTGCTCCTGGAAATACACTCGCTAGTTTATTTTTTATTTGCGCTGGCAATTTTGTTAAGAGTGTATTAAAAGCAAAGACGGAGTCATACGCTGAAGATGCAAGCGTAATGCCAGAAGTATCGAATGTTACTGTAGGCAAGGTATCTGCTGTTGCTGTTGGAATTTCGATGGGCTGGAGTAATTTCCAGTTTAACACTATTTGTGCACCCAATTCTTTTTGTAATTGTTCACCCGCAATTTTCAGCGCTTCTTGTAAAGCCTCTCGTTCTTTTTTCAAACGCTCTTCGTCGGTTCTTATATCGCTGCCTTTTTGCTTGCTGTGTAATATTTTTGCCACTTCGTGCATGACTAATTTTTCAAAATATTGGCGAATTTCCGAAAGTACGCTATTTTTTAAAATATTTTTTATTATGCTTTTTACTGCTATTTCTGCTTGTAAATGCCCACGTGTTTTTGCTTCTTCGGCAATGCTAAGCTTTAACGTTTGGGCGACCAGGTGCACTGCTTTATCTTTTAAGCGCTGCACTTCAGTTATACATGCTTTAAAAGCCTGCAATGGTGTTTGCAAGGTTTCTGGATTTATTGTATGTAATAATTTTAAAATCTCTTGTTTTTTAGAATCATGTGGCGGTGTTATTAAGGTTGTTAATACATCGAGAAGGTTGTCTTCTTTAATGGCATCTACAAAATAACCTTGATCTAATAAGATTTCTTGAATATGTTTAAAGATTGTTTTCTTTTGTTCTACTAAGCTTAAATATTCAGCGATACACTCCTGGCGCTGCCTTGCTAATTCAGGATGAATACTTGGCTTAATCACTATCGATGCACTCAGCACATAGCCCATTAAACTTTCAAAATCAGTAAATTGTGCCTCTTGCAAAAATGTGCTTTGTTCTAAGCCAAATTGAGCACTGAGAATAAATATTGCCTTAAGAACATGCGTTGCCTGGCTTTTAAAAATATTAAATTTTCTCACAGCCTCTGTTAAACTTTCTGTACCTTCTGGAGCTGCATAACGCTCACTGATGTATGTTTGTGCAAAGTGCTCGTCAGTATATTTTTTAAAAATTTCTGGATCTAAAAAATTTTCGGTGCTTATAAATTTTAAATAATCTGCATGCAGCTCTTGCGGCAGTAAAGCTAAAAGATAACTTTGCACTTTTTCATAATCTGTCGCTAGCAATTGTTTTTTTATTTGTGCTAACAATAACTCATGAAGATTTTTTGCATGATCTTTAATTAGCTTTAATGGCAAAATCCAGGAGGCAGACGTAAAAAAATCTTTTACTTGTAATTCTGCCTCACTCATGATGAATTCTTGAGGTGTGCCCATGAGGCTTTTATGCAACTGCTCAGCAATGAATATACTTTCTTCTTTCAACTGCTGATACTGGCGTGGATTTAAGGCATGTAGCTCTGTTTGATAAGCTTCTTCACGAATTTTTACTTTAGTTAAATGCAATAAAAATGCGTTTTTAGCTTGTAGCACTGGATGTAGGCTTACTACGCTAGCAGTTAAGGTTCGTGCCTCATCTGCTTTTTGTTGTCGTGTTTGCTCTGTCTCTTGTGCGTAATAGATGTCCCTTGGCTTATGCGGGACGATGGTTATTTCTTTTAACAATTTTTTTAATAAACTCCCTCGACCCAAATGTTTTGACGCTTCTTGAATGGACTCCATTAAGGCATACAAGAGCAAGCGGGCTTGCTCGGCGGTTATTTGAGACTTTTTTAGCAATGCTAATATTCTCTTCGCCATAAATAATTGAAATATGCGTTGCTGATTACTTTTAATCCAGTAACTTTTGACGCTGTCTTCGTAGCGCTGCAAAGCTATTTCAAGTTGATCCGCAAAAGTTAGGGTAGACGTAAACATGAGTGCTCCTTGATTAAGATTATTTTTTTATTTTAACTTCTGTTTAATTTTTAATCAATATGCGCGTATAAAAATTTTTGCTTTTTAGGAGAATTTATAATGAGGTTTAGATTTGCTGTTTTAAAGCGCGGATAAAACCGTCGACAAAAGTATAGTTATATTTACAAAAGGTCCACTGACCTTTACGTTCCATACTGATTAATCCTACGTTTTGTAATTGCAATAGGTACTGAGAGACTGTTGATTGTGACAGACGAATTTTTTTCTCGATGAGGCCCACATACACGCCGTCCTCCTCGACGTCAAACTCTGAAGATGCAAAATATTTTTTAGGTTCTTTTAGCCATTGCAAAATTTTAAAGCGCTTCTCATTGGCTAAAACTTTAAGGGTCGGCGTTAAATTCATCGCACTAGTTTATATCTTTTTAAATTCTGTGCGCAAGTATTTTCAGAATTAGCGGCGGCAACAAGGTAGTCAATGCAATTACGGTAATTAAACAAGCATAAAGCTCATGCGTAACAATGCCTGAAGTTAAGCCAAGACTGGCAAAAATTAAACCCACTTCGCCCCGAGGGATCATTGCTGTGCCGATCATGGCTTGTAGCCTCACTGGCGCTTTAACACAAAAACCGGCGATGAATTTACTTAAAAAAGCCAGCAATACCAATGAAGTACTAAAATACCAAAAACTCTTGTCGAGCGCATGAAGCCCGCTTAGATTTAGCGAAACACCCACCATCACAAAAAAAATGGGTGTTAATAGCTGTACAAAAGGTTTAATTCTTTTTGTTAACGCATCAAAATAAAGATTTTCAGAAGTGAGGATTTGATTGACCCATTTTATCAAAGGCCATCGTGTACCTCGCTTAAATTTAAAACCAAATTGCCGACTTAAAGCAAGACCCGCAACAAAACCACCCATGATGCTGGGCGCGCCAATTTCATAAGCTAGCCAACTCAATATTGCAATTAATAGCAGCGTAAAAATTAATAACCATTCCTCAAAAAGCTTAGCCCCAAAGATTTGCTCAATGCCCCAAAAAATTATTTTAATTAAAATAGGTGCGAGCCCAACAAAAATTACAATCAAGCTGGCTAACCTGAATAGTGCTAATAAATTCACTGTACCTACATTCGAGAAGTTGTAGAGTACTGATAACAACAACACACCAAAAATATCATCTAAAATTGCTGCTCCCAAAATAATTTGCGCGCCATCAGAATGCTGTTTATTTAAATCGCTTAATACGCGCAGCGTTATGCCAATACTGGTCGCCGATAAGGTGCCGCCAATAAATAACGCGCTTAATACCGAAAACTGAAAATAACGCGCCAGTAAAAAACCAAAAATACTCGGCAAAATAAAGCCCACTCCTGCGACCATAAAAGCCTTCTTACCGGTATTTAATAAACGTGAGAGATCAGTGTGCAAACCTACTTCAAACAATAATAAAATCACGCCTATTTCGGCTAATATTTTAAAGAGCGCTGCTGGCGGAATTATATTTAATAAAGAAGGTCCCAAAATAATGCCGGCACAAAGCTCACCCAACAAAGGAGCAATATTCAGCTTTCTGCAAGCTAGCGCTAAAAGCTTTGCAGAAATAATCATTAATAGGATTAAAAATATTAAATAAACCACTTTATATTCTTCCAAGTGCCAATATCTTGTTTTTTAGCTTCAATGCGACTTCGCCAATCCCCACTATGGATTTCAAGCTTGTGGCCATCCGGATCGAGAAAGTATAAGGAAGCGCCAGGTGACGTGTTATCTTTGAATATTGATGCTCCTGATTTGGTTATTTTAGCTACCCTATGCTCGAAATCTTCTGCGCTCACACTAAATGCGTAATGCGTATAACATGGGCTAGGCTTTCTATTTACATCAACATTGAGGCAAAACCAAAATTCACCAATAAGAAAATATGCTCCTTTATCCCATTTTACCAGCGGCTTAAAACCTAAAATGTCTCGATAAAATGCAAAAGATTTTTCAATATCAGTACATGCAAGGGTGATGTGATTTATGTTTTTTATACTCATCATTTTTGACCATTCAATTTTTGCAAGCAAATCACGGGGCGAATTAGTATACAATCCGGCCCTAACATGGCTACCGCGTACTGATCACAATAATAAAGCAAGGAAATAAAAAACTCTAGACAAAAAGATAGAAATTGATCGCTAATTCTGAAAAGCTTAACTGGCAGGGGAAAGGCCTTCAAACCCTCTACCTCTTATTTTATTTAATAACTCTATCAATATACCGCATCAAAACCCCTACTTGATTATTAAGCTTCAATAAAATGGGCATCACCCTTGCTATTAAGGAATTTTAAAACTTGATTTACAAGCTTTTCATCCAATTCCTTTTCTCCCCGAGGATATAAAATTATTTCTGCTCCTTTCTTAGTAATTGCTAAGTTAATACTAGAATGCTCTAATGAAATGGTACTCTATCTCTAGGCCTGTATTAAAATAAAAGTCTGTTATATTATCGTAGGTAAGAAACTCATCAAGATTTTGGTAAGGATTAATCATAAATAAGCGATTTTTAAACTTTTGAAATTCCTCTTGAGAATTTGGCATAGTTGCTATATCCCAACGCTGATTAAATTCTTTTTTTTTGTTGAATACCCATGCTCAGTCCTTTTTCTGCAATAGTTCCATTTGCCCCATCCAATAACAGAGTAACATTGCTGGAATACGCATAATTTTGCAGTCATTAAATTCCGGATGCAATCCAAAATCCTCGAGATCCTTGGTAATTACATAACCATATTTTATTTTATTTTCTTCACAAAACTGTTTTAATCCACTCAGATTTTTTTTACTGGTATGTTGTCCACGATATTTAATTTCAAAAGGTACTAACGATTCGCTCAGCTCTGCTACAAGGTCAACCTCTTCTTTCTTTTTATTTTGCCAATAAGTAAAGCGAATACTTTTTTGGTAATAATGAATATAAATATGTTTAAAAACTGCTGTTTCAATCATGACGCTGAGTTTTTCAGGATTTTCAATAACAGATTTACCACTCAATAAAACTGCTGGCGCAAGGGATGAATCTGCAAGATAAACTTTATATTTTGCACGTAGAATTTCTTTGCCATAACCGTAAGGATGAAGTCGATAAATTAGATGGCAAGCCTCTAAAATATTCAAGAAACTCTGCGCAGTAGGCTTTTTAACTTGTAAATTTTCACACAATTTTTGTATATCTAATAATCCACCGCCATGCAAACAAAGATAAAGGAAAACTTGCTCTAATTCCAAAATTCGCCGAACACCAAATAAAGCAGTCATATCTCGTTTTAAAACTTTTTCAATGATATCTTCTCGAAGTAATTTCTGCGCCTCCGCAATATTTTCAATTTTAGCAATCTGTGGAAACCCCCCGTGAATAAGGTATTCATGAAAATGACCCAGATATTTTTTTGCATTTTCAGCAGTTCTTTGAAACTGCGCAGGTTCCCATTTAAATAAATCATTCAATTCCTTGAGCTGAGCTAACCCAGGCAAATTTAGCTCTTGCAAATTAACCAACCAATCTAAGCCCAAGGACTGTGAGATAGACTCAACTTGTGGAATATTAACTTGTGAAATATTTCTTTGATTTATAAAATCAACTTCAAAGTTTGGAAAATCCTCCACAATATTGAGCTTTTTATGAACAAAATAATTACGAATTTTTTTATCTTCTAAATTCTTAAGTTTTTTTAGCTGAACATATTCATAAAAAGAAAGAGTTGTGATACGAATAGCATGCCATCTTCCCACTCCTGATTCATTTTTCTCATTAGTTAAAGACATAGCAGAACCAGTAAAAATAATTCGACGATCTTGATCCTTTATTACAAAATCAACTTGATGCTTAATCCACACCTCCCACTCAGGAATAAACTGAGCTTCATCAAGAAACAAATACTCAGGACCTTCTAGCTTAGGTTCGCGCTCACGCCAAGCTGCTAATACATTATCTACTCCAGACAATTTAATAAGAGGATGATCAAAAGTAGCATAAAGAATATTTCCTGCTGGAACTCCTTTGGCAAGCAATTCTTCAATAACCTGTAATACAAGTGTAGTTTTTCCAACTTGTCTTGGCCCAGAAACCATAATAGCTCTTGGAGCTGGAGGTCTAGATGTCCAATCAAAAAGCTCTTGAAAAGGCGCTCTTTTCCATGCAGGGAGAGATAGCATTTTCTCCGCTCGCCACCAAGGATTAAATTGCGACAAAATGCTAATCAAATCTTCTTTAGGGATATTCATTTTTAAATTTAACCTTAAAAACACAATTTAAGTAAATTATACTATACTTATAATAGAGAATCAAGGCGTTTTAAGTAAAATATGATAGATAACTAGAATTTAAAGAAATAGGGCATTTCTTCTACCAACCTAAAACTCACTTAATTTGTTGATTTTTAAAATACTCGGCGAACTCCTACGAACTGCTTGAATAGCTTTAGCTATAAAGATCTGACGGATTTCTGCGTAAAATCAATTGGCGGAGTTTAGCGTTTTCAATAGCAAAGTCATTTAAAGCTATTGGGGGTATCTCCTTATATATACCAGCCTAAAATATTCCCCAAATTATACCCTAAAATGAATTGGCTTTCTTTGAAATTTTTTGGAAGTCCTTGGAAGATAATTTTGACCAAGGCCTTTATTTATAAGGCGCTCGCGGAAGCTCCTGGAAGCCTATGAAATCTCAACTGGCGGAGGGAAAGGGATTCGAACCCTTGATACGGTTTGACCCGTATACACGCTTTCCAGGCGTGCTCCTTCAACCGCTCGGACACCCCTCCGTGAAAAGAGCTCGGAAGTATAGCATATACCTTTTCAAATTCAAGGTGCAGGAATTATGACAAAGAGTTTTTTTATTTAAGGAAGCTTCTGAGCTGAGGAATAGCCAGCTATTCCGAAGCGAAGAAGCTTTCTTAAATAAAAAAAATCAAAGTCAGAAACCTGCATCTTGAGTTTGAAAAGGTATACACCCTTCCTACTTCAAAATGCGAACCCCTTCGGTTTGATTTAATTACGCATAATCCCGCGGGGGCTGGGCTGCTTTAATTTTTATGGGACTGACTTGTGCTGGATGAAACTCGGTTACTTGCTCCTCATCGGCGAGGATCGAATGCGCATGTGGATCAGGCTGAAGGATTGATTGTTTGTGGCTGTCTAAATTTAAATTTACTGAAGCTTGGAGCACATGGTCATGCAAAGCATCGAAGCTGGTTGCCATGGTATTGACTAATTCTGCGGTTCTGGTGAGATTGCTGCTCACATTGAGTTGATACTCTTTAAACTCATGGCGTACCTCAGCTAAATGTTGTTCGAGTTGTTTTTCTTGGGGGGACAAACGAAAAAAGAAATGATATACTCCCAACCCGACGCTGACACCAATAATGAACGTTATCACTACTAAAAGACTGGCGCTCATACTTTAACCCTTTGATTGTTCCTAGCGCTATTATAGAAAGAGATCTTATTGTGATGCAAGGTAAAACTGAAAAATTAATGATTCCTGGCCCGGTAGGTTCGCTTGAAGCCGTGCTCACCATCCCACATAATGCGACCCAAAAACTATGGGTGATGTGTCATCCGCACCCTTTACAACAGGGCACTATGGATAATAAAGTCGTCACGACCTTGACGCGCACTTTTGAAAATTTAGGTTTTATTACTCTGCGCTTTAACTATCGTGGCGTGGGACAAAGCAATGGCGCTTATGCGCAAGGTCTGGGCGAAATTGAAGACACTTTGGCAGTGGTTGCTTATTTACGCCAGCGTTTTCCACAGGCAACGACCTTAATGATGGGGGGCTTTTCTTTTGGTGGCTTTATTGCTTATCAAAGTGCTATTCAACTTCATCCTGCAGCTTTAGTTTTGGTCGCGCCGGCTATTTATCAGTTTACTACTTCCTCAAACATTGACTCAAGACATGAGCCCAATTGCCCGACTTTAGTTATCTTTGGCGATCAAGACGATATCATTTCGGCAGAAAGCATTCAGGCGTGGTTAAAGACTCGTAAGAATTCTTATACTGCTCAAGAAATTTCTGGTGCTTCGCACTTCTTTCATGGCAAACTTTTAGAATTACGCGCTTTAGTACAAAATTTTGTTAACGAGCTTATTGTATGAAGCCTTCGCAGTACTACCTACAAGATGTTGCCGCAGGCAAGATCGTTAAAGATGTTACACAAACTCAAGCATTACCTTATTTAGATCAACTTTATGCAGCGCTAGAAGCTGCGCACGCTCCAAAAAAATTCTGGTTAAAAAGAATTTTTAAAACTACATCTGCTCCTATTCATGAACCACGCGGCTTATACATGTGGGGCGCTGTTGGACGCGGTAAAACTTATTTGATGGATCTGTTATATACCAGCCTGCGAATTCCAAAATTACGCCAACATTTTTATGAATTCATGGGCAGTGTGCACGCACAACTAAAAACATATCAAGGACAAACCGATCCTTTAAAAGCCGTAGCTCAAGCGCTCGCTCAACAAGTACGGATTTTGTGTTTAGATGAATTTTTTGTTGAAGATATCGCCGATGCAATGATCCTTAGTAGCTTATTACAATATTTATTTGAATGTGGCATTATTTTGGTCACTACCAGCAACGTTGCACCTGAAGATCTCTACCAACAAGGCTTACAGCGCGATCGATTTTTACCGGCTATTACTTTGATTCAGCAAAATTTAAATATTATTCATCTTGATCATATGCAAGATTATCGCATGCTCACGACTTTACGCGATCATCGTTATCATTGGCCTTTAATCAATGCCGAAGATTTTTTAGCGGCGCAATTTCAATTTTTAAATCAAGATCATGTCTTATTGTCTACATCTTTTGAAATTCATCAACGACCGTTTCAGGCGATTAAACGCAGTAAAACCGTGTTATGGATCGATTTTCAAGATTTGTGTGAAGCAGCCACAGGCAGTCAAGATTATTTAGCCTTATGTCAGGAGTACCGTGCTCTTTTGCTAGGCAATATTCCAGTCTTGAGCATAAACCTTGAAGAAGCTGCACGCCGTTTTATTGCACTAGTAGATACTTGCTATGATCAAAAAGTTTTATTGGTATTAGCTGCGGCAGTCCCACTTTCAGAATTATATCAAGGTACGCGCCTTCGTTTTGAATTTGAGCGTGTGGTCAGTAGAATTATTGAAATGCAGAGTTGGGATTATGGCACGAAGTAAAAGCAGCGCGCGTTGGTTAAAAGAACACTTTGACGACCCCTATGTGAAGCAAGCGCACCTTGAAGGCTATCGCGGTCGTGCGGCCTACAAATTATTGGAGTTGCAGAAAAAATATAAAATTTTAAAGCCCGGTCAAACTATTGTTGATCTAGGAGCAGCTCCCGGTAGCTGGTGTCAGGTTGCGCATACTCTTATTGGCACACAAGGCAAAATCATCGCTTTAGATTTATTGCCGATGGCCGCATTACCAGGCACCGAGATTATTACTGGGGATTTTAGCGCTGAAGAAGTTTACCAAACACTCTTAGCAACCCTGCAAGGCACAACGATTGATGTGATTCTTTCAGATATTGCGCCAAACATGAGTGGCATTAAAAGTGTTGATCAACCCAAGGGCATGTATTTGTTAGAATTGGTTTGGGCTTTTGTATTAACCGCACTTAAACCTCATGGTCATTTTATTACTAAAGGTTTTCAAGGCGCTGGTTTTGATGCTTTTGCTAAAAATTTACGCGCGCACTTTAAAGCGGTACATTTTGTTAAACCAGAAGCTTCTAGAGGCCGATCTGCAGAAATTTATCTCGTATGTTTAGACCGAAAATAAGCCAATTTGTATTTGAATGTTTATTTTATCATTAAAAATCAATTATTAACTCTTTGATTTACCAATTTTTATTTATTTGTATTTTTTGTTCGAGGGGAATTTGACTTGTAATTCCGAATGGCTCATCATGGATCACGAACAAGAACAAAAGCTGCACTGTTTAAATAATAACAATAATAAGGACCTCATCATGAATATCCATTCTGATCACACGCCCACCACCCGCAGAAATGCTTACCACAAACCTCTTATCGCGATGCTTCGTGAGTCTTACAATAATTTTATGAGCTTGGCGCGCTTTAAAACTAACAACGATTATTATTATGGCCGGCTTTATCACTTGCATCCTCATGCTTTACCGGTACGCTCAAGTGCATTTGCGCATTTGCACACTGCACGTAACAATAAAAATAAATAATACAGGCGTGCAGTCATGGCTCATAAAGCACATACAGAACAAAAAAAAACCTCTGCTTCTATGATTGAAGAAGGCACGGTCTTTAAGAGAATTTGCGATGAATTTTTGATGGTTGCGCACTTAAACAGCTACCATCAATTACGCCTCGGCATGATTCATGCCAAAGCTAGACGTCATAAAAAATAAGGTTTTATAATACACCCCACTCGGCTCACAACCGCTCACCTTCTGCCGCTAGTGGGGTGTGTTATTTTTGGTGTATGCCAACAACACTCAAAATGAATTGCACTGCTCCCTTGAGGTTTAACTGTCCGGAATAAAAAAGAGCAAGGTTAAGGTAGGCACGATTGCCGTCATTCTCTCCACTACCGTCCCCCGCTACTGCCCTCCACTACCGCCCCCACTACCGTCATCCTGATTTTTTCGCAGAAAAACATCAGGATCCAGCCTGCATGCGGTCAAGATCATGCGTGAAAATTAAAGTCTCTACAATAGCCGATAATACCAATCATCCCACTCAGGATTTAAATCTTCAATAAGTTTAATTTTCCTCTTTCTACTAAAGTTTTTAAGCTTTTTCTCACTCGCAATTGCCTCAACTATAGAACCATACTCATCTGCTCCTAATAAAATCAAATAAAGATTGTTTTATTTATTTCACGCATGATCTTGACCCCATGTGGGCTGGATCCTGATGTTTTTCTGCGAAAAAATCAGGATGACGGTAGTGGGGGCGGTAGTGGAGGGCAGTAGCGGGGGACGGTAGCGGAGAGGATGACGGCAATCGTGCCTATCTTAACCAGGGCGTTGCTCCAACGACGGGCTGGATTGTTCCTGTTAATACCGTAGCGATAAAACTTGGTGCGCGTGCGCTGATATGGCCATTGCTATCAATAATGCTGGTGATGCCATTGTTGGTTGCTCTTAATATAGGGCGCTCAGTTTCTATAGCGCGCATGGCGTCGATTTCTTGTTGTTGACTGGCTGCAAGTGAATGCCCGAACCAACTATCATCTGTTAATGTCACGATATAGGCCGCGCTATTTAAATTATCTCTGACCTCAAAGGGATAAGCAGATTCATAACAAATAAAGATACTCACAGGTATGCCATGAATGTGCATCGGATATTGTACTTCTGGACCTTGGCTGAAATTTGACATTGGGATATTCAAAAACTGTAGCAGCGCGCCAAAGATATTTTGCAGCGGGATATATTCTCCAAAGGGCACCAAATGTCGTTTCAAATACATTCCCTGACCCTGTCCAATTGCGAGCGCGCCGTTATAGATCGCGCCATCTGTCATATTTATGATCGGAATACCAAAAATAATGGCACTGCCTGAGTTTGCAGCATCTTGATCTAGCGTGGCTAAAAATGGCATCACTTGTTGTGAAAATGCGGTCACGGCATTTTCAGGCCAAACAATCACCGCGGTTTTAAAATAAGGGCGGGTAAGCTGCATGTAAGTTAAGAGAATTTTATTGATATTTTTTGGATCCCACTTTTCTTCTTGCGCAATATTACCCTGCACTAAGGCTACACTCACTGGGGCGCCTAATGCTGTAGTAAAGCGATGTATTTTTAAACCTGCACTTAACATGATGGCACTTACTGCACCGACTAACACTATTAGTTTTATTTTTTTGGAGTTTTGCTTATGCAACACAACGATGCTTGCGCCTAAAAAAGCACACAACCAACTTACGCCATACACGCCAAAAATTTTGGCGCTGCCAGAGAGCCAAGTAAAGGTTTGCGTGTAGCCTAAATACAACCATGGGAAGCCCGTAAAAAGCATGCCGCGCAACAGCTCTACAGCTACCCACGTACTCGGAAAAATAATCAATGCATTTAAATATGGCTGTTTTTTAAAAAAATATTGATAGCTGTAGGCCTGTACTGCCGGAAAGAGCGCGAGAATACTGATAAACAACAAAGTAATCAAGCTTGCGATCAGGATATTGGTATTACCATAGGTTGCGATGCTTACATAAATCCATGAGCCACCTACCCCAAATAAACCTAGGCCAAAGGCAAAGCCTTGGTGGATAATTTTTTCAGGATTTTGCCAAAGCATTAGCAAAAGTGCAGGAATTAAAATTCCTAAAAACCAAAAATTGGTGGGTGCAAACCCTAGAACTAAAAAGGCACCTAAAATAAAATTTAAAAAAATCCTGCCTTTCAAAATTTTTTATTCCTCAGCAACAGCAATGGCAATATTTATTTTTTTTATTTGTTTCATGTCGTGTATATTTTGATCAATTAAATTTTTCCAAATATCTAAAGGCTGTTGCGTTAATAAATGTGCTTTTAACAATAATCCTATTTCTAGATATTTTTCAAAGTAAAAAAGATCTATTCGTGCTACATCTTCTTTTTTGATTTTAGGCTCCAAGGCCTTAAAAATAAAAGCCTCCACGATCTTGCGCCCAGGCAATAAATGTTCAGGCATGGTTTCAGGATGGTCTTCGGTATCAATATGCACAGTCACGTCATCAAGATTAGCATTCGTTTTCATGAGATGATAGCGCACGGTTTCACCAATATAATGGCCTTCAGAGGCGCTGGTATAGGGCGCAATTAATACATGGACATCCAAAAAAATTTTATCTGCCATTTTTCGTGTACGTAAGCGATGCATGTGGCGCACGCCTTCAATATTTAAAATAATGTTTTGAAATTTGCGCAGCTCTTGCTCATCGACTGAGGCATCACTTAGCTCATATACTGCTTGCCACGAAAGATGGATGCCGATTTTTAAAATAAATCCTGCGACTAGTACTGCAGCAATATCATCGCAAAACGGGAAGCCTGCAAGTGCACCTAAAATACCAATTAATACTAAAATCGATGAGAGTGAATCAGCACGGGAGTGATACGCATTGCCCTTTAATAAATTTGAATTTACTTTTTTAGAAATCGCGAGACTATAACGAAACACGCTTTCATTGGCAATAATTGAAATTACCGCAACCCAAGCCGTTAAAGCCTCTGGCACAGGAAAGTGGCGATGAATGATTGCTTCAATGCCTTCATAAGCAATAAAGAGCGCCACCGCAATTAAAAAGAACCCTAAACTAAAACACCCGAGCGTTTCAAAACGGCGATGGCCATAAGGGTGATTTTCATCCGGCGCTGCCTGACCCAAGCTGCTTGCGATCCAGACAAAGGCGTTGGTGAGTAAATCAGAAAAAGAATGAATGCCATCTGCCAATAAAGCTGATGAGTTGCCAATGATCCCAAAAGAAATCTTGATCACAGCTAAACAAAGATTGACAAAGCCGCCTATATTATTCGCTTTTTTAACTGCAAGATATCTTTGATCGAGCATAAGGAAATTAGCCTTAAATTAAGGGGTGCTATTTGTAGGCAAATAGCCTTGATCAAAACTTACTTTACTTAAAAGTGAGTTTTGCGCTTTGGCGCGGATGCTACTGTTATCTGGGGTCGTGATTACTAAAATTTTAGTGTTGAATGGCGTGGGCACTGTCATTTGTAATTGCGTGCTACTGATGGCATTCACGCGATCATAGTTGCCCCAGGTTGCTTCTTCAATCATGAGCTGCATCCATTCCGTGTGCACAGTATCATGTTGTTCTTTTAATGCTTGTAATTTCATAAAAGCCTGATGGTACGCATTTTTAACCAATACCAATAAAAATGCTGAAATAAAAATGGCAATGATTAAGCGCAAAACTAGACGATTACTTTCACCCAAAAAGGTCGATGTGAGTACGCTCTTTAATATTATTGGGTCTTTCGGAAACCAATTTTTTTTGAAGCGCTTTATGAATGTTTTCATCGTATTCGTTCTATCACTCTCAACACGGCACTGCTCGCGCGCGGATTGTTATCGACCTCAGTTGCTTCGGCTTTCTGCATTTTAATATAAAGCTTAAAGCGCGGCAATTCTTCAGCGCTGCTTTGAATTGGCAAATGCCTGGGACACTCTTGGGGTTTTGTTAATGCCTGAAATTTTTGTTTTACCAAACGATCTTCGAGTGAATGAAAGCTAATAAATACCGCGCGCGCGCCTATTTTTAGTATTTCGGGAACATCTGCCAATACCCGTGTTAATACTTCTAGCTCACGATTAATATAAATGCGCAAAGCTTGAAAGGTACGTGTTGCTGGATGTTTATGCCGCTCATGAAAACGCTTGGGGATAGTGTGCTCAATTAGATTTGCCAATTCCTGGGTCGTCTTTAAGGGCTGAGCAGTGCGCGCGCTTACTATAGCATGCGCGATCTTGTGGGCAAATTTTTCTTCACCATAAGTTTTGATCAGCGTAGTTAGCTCGGTCTCGGAGATGGTTTGTAACACCTCTGCACAACTCACGCCTACTTCAGGATTCATGCGCATATCCAAAGGACCGTTTTTTAAAAAACTAAAACCGCGTGGTGCTTCATCCAATTGTGGCGATGAAACGCCTAGATCAAATAAGACACCATCAATCCCCACGTTAGCGTAGTCTTGCTGAATTATCGCCTTTAAAGCTTCAAAATTTTTAGGAATAATTTTTATGCGGGCATCATTACCAAAATGCGCTTGTGCATAAGCAATCGCCTGCGGATCTTGATCAAAAAGCAGCAGGCGACCTTGTGCATTTAAATGTTTTAAGATTTCGGTGCTATGCCCGCCCCGACCAAAGGTGGCGTCGACATATACGCCTTGCATCTTAATGTTTAAAGCAGCAATTGCTTCTTTCAGTAATACGCTTTTATGC
Organism: Gammaproteobacteria bacterium; assembly: GCA_020050355.1. Lineage (GTDB taxonomy): Bacteria > Pseudomonadota > Gammaproteobacteria > Francisellales > CACEW01 > CAIQBE01. The sequence continues at coordinate 16,312 of JAGVKT010000104.1, forward strand.
AAGGCTTATACTCGAAGGCCTTTTGGGTAGGGTTATTGTAGCATAAACTTTATTTCGCGCCCTCTACTGGATCGCTGCTATCGCCTACTTTACCTTCTTCTGCACCAGCTGCGCCGCCTACTGGTGGGTGGTGCATAGTATCAGCAAATGCTGTAGCTCCTGCTGGGGCCGGAGCTGGAGTAGGTACCGCCTCGGGTGTGGCTAAAACTGCTGATGATGCAGCGGCGGCTACACCACCCCCTCCCGCTGCTGCCTCGTCTGGAGCTAGCGCCGGGACTAGTGTCAGAGCTGGAATAGGAGCGGGTACCTCGACTGTGGTTAGAGCTTTTGGTGATGATGCAGCGGCTGCAGCACCCCCTTCTGTGCCTGACCCGTTAGCTCTGATTAGAGTAGCAGCCCATGATTCTGTTAATGCGGCTCGAAAATTAGCGTTCCCGGAGGCGGCCTCGGTTGCCGCTGGCGCCGGAGCTGGAATAGGAGCGGGAACTGTGGACGACGATGGTGCTATTGAGGTTAAAAGAGCAAACCCTGTGGGGAAGGCACCATTCTCACCGGTTGCATGGCCATGGAAGCCGCGACCCGCCGCGTCTGCTTCGGGGACTGCTGCAGGGGTAGTGATACTCAAATCACTTTTTAATTTATTTCTGATGTCCTCACTCAACATAGACGTCAATGGTATACCAAGAATTTCCGCTAAAGCTCTTATTGCATCGCTTACTGATATTGATGATTGAGATGCTGCTGACTTTGCCGCTGCCCCTGCTTCTTCAGAAGTTTCTGCTGCATCAGCCTCATCTGCCCTCTCTGCTAACGCAGCCGCCCAACCTCTACTTGCGGGTACATCTGTCGATGATAATTTGGCTGCTGCTGGCGCAGGAGCTTCTACGGCCTCTGTTGACGCTGTGATGCCCAAGCTTCCAAAATTTATTTCTAGTGCATGGGAAAGTTTAAAAAGAAACTTAAAAGTTTTTTTTGCTAATTCAAAGAAGCTGCGCTTTTCAAAAATGGTTAGATAAGGGCTTTGTAATGCTATCTTGAAATCTTTTTGATCAGCTAGGCTGAGGAAAGCCAACATTGCTGCCTGGATGCTATCTATAATCTCTTGCTTGCTAGCTCTTCTTTTTTCTATTAGCTTTACTGGCCCATCAAGGATTGCTATTATTTGCGTAGCGCTCGATGTTTCCTCAGCTATGCGGCGTGTAGTAGCTACTGAAAGTTCACGAAGCTCCTTCAAATGGGTTTTCCATAATCTTCTAAAGAGTTCTAGCTCATCGTGGATCAAGGAATGCACATATTTTGTTGCTGCCGTAAAATCAGCTGTGGTAATTTTACTCTTTGGATAAGCTCTATAAAATGCTTTTACCTCAGTAAAAAATGCTTCTATTTTTCCTTTAAGTTCAGTATTCGTAGAAGACTTTAGTAGCCTGTTAATTTCTTCTTCATACTTTTTCAATACGCTTAAATGCTGCTCCAGATTTAAACCTTGTCTGTTGGTGTCTTCATTACTCAATAACTTCTTAACCTTATCCCACAAGTTTTCGTGGTTTCCGCTAACAGCACGGTAAGCTGTTGTAGCACCAAGACTGGCCCTGCTCATAGCAGCCTCGTCTGGCACTAATGCCCTTTTGAACTCAGATGCTATTTCAATTACTTGCTCTAGCAATCTACGATACTCTAAACGAAATTCAAGTACATGGCTTATTTTTGCTTGAGTTGAGTCTTTATCTTCACTTGAGGGGAGGGTCTCGCCAAATGACCCAGAAGCCCTTGCTTCACCAGGAAGAGTAGAGGCTCCAGCTCCAGCTCCAGCTCCAGCTCCAGCCCCAGCCCCAGCCCCAGCGCCGCCTGCGGCTGTAGAGCCCTCTACCCCAACTCTACTTGCAGAAGCTGCCTCTATTTTTACCCCAAGTTGCTCTCTTAATAATAAGGTAAAATAAGAGTGAAATCTTAATTCGCTTTCTTTAGTAATACCAAGCCTTGCCTCTATTTCTTGATAGCGCTCAAATTCAGGTACATTTAATGCATAAGCGAGTCTTATAAGCAGGATATAGATCGTCCGCACATGACTTAGAAAGGGCGACTCTGTTAATGCTTTTGAAAAACTTTCATCTCTATAGATTGTACCATCTGTTGGCTTCCACTGACCGCCTTCAAATTGCGCTATCATATTAAATTGTTTAATTGTATTTGCGATTGCTTTTCTTAGGCTAGGAAGACTAGGTGTCCTGGCCTCCCCTGCAGCTAATTCTGTAACAGGCCCTAGGGTAGAGACCAAGCGCATTAATAAATTTTTTATCATAGTGCTGAATACATATGAATCTTTCTTAGAATCAGCGCACTCCTGTACTAAGCAAGCAATTTCACACATTAACTGCTCTTTGCTTAAAGCTAACATTTGTAAATTTTCTTTAGTCTGTGCTCCTGTAATTACTCTTTTTTTATTTTCATTTATGAACTTTACAAGATCAACCCAAAAGTATTCTAATGCATCAATCCCCTTAAAAAGTATGGGTACCTCTGTCCTTCCTGAAGACACAAATGTACCAGCTAGAGATTTAAAAGTTGATAATCTCTTTTCTAAGTTTTCCACTCCTTCTGCTAACACGTTATCTATGATTAATTTTACGGCTGATGATATTTTATACCCAGATAATAATGGGGCTTTTTTAATCTCATCTATAAGTTGAGGCAGGAACTCATACATATTATCTAAAGGCGCAGTGGCAGAAGCAGCGAAAGCGGCAGCGACAGGAACAACAGTGCCAGCAGCAACGGCAGCTTCAGTGCCAGCGGCAGCGGCAGCGGCAGCTTTAGTGCCAATGGTAGCGGCTTCAGCTTTAGTCTGCACCTCAGGAGATAAGCTCGATAAGATAGCCAACAAGGAAGACAAGCTCTCTTGCGTTCTTTTTCCTAAGGTATGCTGAACTCCCATAGGAGCAATTTCATCTAAAATTTTTTGCAACCCTGGTGCTAAAGTGTCTAGCCGTGTCATTTTACTTTTAATGGCTGCAGTGGCTTCAGTTTTAGCTTTAGTAGTCTCATCAGATTCCTCGCTCTTGTTGAGCTCTCCTATTTGGTCCTCTAAAGACTTTATCGCGCTAAAAATGCTGTCTATTTCGTTAATTACTGTAAATAACTCCTCAAAAATTATTAGCTGCTTTAGCAACAATGTTGCTCTGAAATACAACTGATGGTAATGCGTACTAAATTTTATTGTCTCGGGTTCTGGCAGCACTGGTGCTGATATTGCTTTTCCTGTCTCTGCCGCTCTGCTTGCATCCATTACCTTTTCTACTCCTGCTGCTCCTGCTCCTGCTCCTGCTCCTGCTGCCATCTTTCTCTCCAAAGTTAAGTTTCTGTATATTAATAATTTAAATATAAAATTAAACCCTTCAATTATACTTAAATACCTAATTTAACTCAATTAAAATAATATTATCTTGAACATAGATAAACTTCTAAGTTTTTTTGTGCTACAAAAAAGGAAAATTTATTGATAAAAAAATTGATGCTAATCCGCCATTCATTAATAAATCAAAACCTTTTTGTTATCGTTTATTTAGCGTACTTTCAACTCGCAGCTGCTAGTACGATAGGTATATATTAAAGAAAGTATTTTACTATTGCAATAATGTCAGTCTAATAACTTCATTTAGAGTGAATCTTCTTTGCACTAGGCAACGATGTTTCAAAAAAGTGTCCGCGCAGCAGGCGCATCGCCGGTTTCGACGATTGCTAAAAATGTGGCGTCAATTGTTAGATCTTCGTAATCAGCAACAAAACTTAAAGTCTGCTGCCAGATATTATTAAATCTTTGGCGCCAACTGCCAGCCCGTGTGGCTGTGTACAAAAGACTGCTATGCTCGTGAATTAAATTTACCAAACCTTTGTCCAGGGAAACCTTGGACGCCGTAGTCAAAAATGCGCCTATTTTTCCTCTTAAAAAAATTTTAACTTCATCTGTAGTTGTATAATTTATCCAAGCATAAAGCAGAGAACGCCAGCGCAGTGCCATTTCCTTTTGTCTTTTTATTTGCACTTCTAGTTCATAAAAAGTGCAGGTTGCATTAAAAAGTCTAGTAAATTTGTTATCCCAGCTCCATTTAGTTGCAGCACCTGTGATTACTCGCTTATAGCGTAAGGTAAATTTTTTAATCTCTTGGCGCCGTGGCGCTTGTAAAAATGCAATTAACGCTACTGCTACTTTTCTTTCTGCTAACTCATTGGTCTTATCTTTCGCAAAATCTTGCCATCTCTCTATGAGCCAATATAAACTTTTAAAAGAGGTAGTTGTGGTGAACATATTTATCCTTTTTGATTATTTAATAATCAGTATTTTAATTGATCTATTTTGACTTGTCTATACCAAACGCAGTTCAAAATGCAAAGTTATCAAAAAAAATTAACGTAAAAACTTCGCATCTTGAAATACGTTTGGTATATAATGCCGCACAAGTCAAAGTGACAAAGAGGTTAAGGCATGTTTCAACAATTGAGCGATCGCTTTAGTACCGCACTTAAACATGTGCGCGGGCAAGGACGGCTATCAGAAGACAATATTAAAAAAACCCTTAAAGAAGTGCGACAAGCCTTGCTTGAAGCCGATGTGAATCTTGAAGTAGCTCAAGAATTTTTAGCGCGTGTTAAACGCTGTGCTCTCGGGCGCGAAGTCGCTAAAAGTCTAAACCCTGGCCAAGCCTTTATCAAAGTGGTTAAGCGTGAACTAGAAGAGCTCATGGGCACAGCTAATCAAGACTTAACATTGAATGTCCAGCCTCCTGCTGTCATCTTAATGGCAGGCTTACAAGGCTCAGGCAAAACTACCACCAGCGCCAAACTTGCTAAATTTTTGAAAGACAAAAAAAATAAAAAAGTGTTGCTAGCATCAACAGACATTTATCGGCCAGCGGCTTTAGAACAGTTAACTACTTTAGCACAACAACTTGAGGTGGATTATTATCCTGCCTCTACTACCGACGCACCCCATAAAATTGCCGAATATGCCTTACGCGAAGCAAAATTAAAATTTTATGATGTGTTGATTGTTGATACCGCTGGGCGCCTGCATATTGACGCTGAGATGATGAGCGAAATTAAAGACCTGCATCAGTTGCTTAATCCTGCTGAGACGCTTTTTGTGGTTGATGCGATGACTGGACAAGACGCTGCCAACACTGCTAAAAGTTTTAATGATGCGCTTAATATTAGTGGTGTCATCTTAACTAAAATGGATGGCGATGCGCGTGGGGGCGCGGCGTTATCGGTACGCCAGGTAACTGGTAAACCCATTAAATTCATTGGTGTTGGTGAAAAACCTGAAGCCCTTGAGGCCTTTTATCCTGAGCGCCTGGCTGCGCGCATTTTGGGCATGGGCGATATGTTGGGCTTAATTGAAAACCTTGAAAATACAATTGACCGAGAAAAAACCCAAGCGATGGTCAAAAAAGTTAAGGCGGGTAAAGGCTTTACGCTCAATGAATTCAAAGATCAACTCAAACAAATGCTAAATATAGGCGGAATGGGTGCTTTGCTCGATAAAATTCCCGGCATGGGTGGCATGACCGAAAAACTCAAAGAAAAAGTCAATGATAAAAAAGTTAAACACATGATCGCGATTATTGACTCCATGACCGCCCGCGAACGCGATAACATCGAGCTTATCAAAAATTCTAATAAACGCCGCATTGCTGCTGGTTCTGGCACAGAAATCCAAGAGGTAGGGCGTTTACTTAAACAATTTGATGAGATGCAAAAAATGCTGAAAAAAATGGGTAAAGATGGCGGGATGAATAAAATGATGCAAGGCATGCGTAATATGACGCCTGGTGGTTTTAAGGGTATGCCCTTTTAACATCTTGAAACAAAAAAGGTAGTCCTCATGATTAAAGATATTTTAAAAAATGGCCAGCCGGGTACCCTTGTTTCTGTCAAGGCTTGGCTGCGTTCACGGCGCGATTCTAAAGCCGGAATTTCTTTTTTAGCACTCTCTGATGGCTCTTGCCAAGGAACTTTGCAGGCGGTGATTCCGAATACGCTACCAAATTATCTCACTGAAATTTTAAAACTTACTAAAGACTGTGCGCTGGAAGTTACAGGGGAATTGGTTGCTTCACCAGGTGCAGAGCAAAGCGTTGAATTGGCAGCGCAAAGTGTAAAGGTCATTGGCTGGGTTGAAGACCCTGAAACTTACCCGATCTCTCCTAAACGCCACACCATGGAACACTTACGTGATTATGCACATCTGCGGCCACGTACAAATATTTTTGCGGCGCTGACGCGCGTGCGGCATGGCGTTGCAATGTCGATTCATCGTTTTTTTGATGCACAAGGTTTTTTTTGGGTGAATACGCCTATTATTACTGCGAGTGATTGTGAAGGTGCAGGCGAATTGTTTCGGGTTTCTACACTTGATGCACTCAACCCTCCTCGACAAGCCGAGCAAGTAGATTTTAGTCAAGATTTTTTTGGTAAAGAAGCCTATCTCACCGTCTCTGGACAACTCAATGCTGAATGTTATGCTTTGGCGCTTTCACGTGTATATACTTTTGGGCCTACATTTCGCGCTGAGAATTCTAATACCAGCCGGCATCTGGCCGAGTTTTGGATGATTGAACCTGAAGTTGCTTTTGCTGATTTAAACGACGATGCTACGCTCGCAGAAGCTTTGTTAAAACATGTGATTCAAGAAGTTTTAGCGCATTATGCTGAAGAAATGCATTTCTTTAATCAATGGGTCGATAAAGAATGTTTGACAAGGCTACACACTGTATTAACGCAAGGCTTTGAGCGCATGGATTATACCGATGCGATTAAATTGCTAGAACAGACACAGAAAAAATTTGCATACCCCGTGCGTTGGGGTTTGGATTTACAATCGGAGCATGAGCGTTTTTTATGTGAAGAAATTGTTAAACGCCCGGTCGTGCTGATGAATTATCCTAAAGACATTAAAGCATTTTATATGCGGCAAAATGCTGATGGCAAAACTGTAGCGGCAATGGATCTTTTGGTGCCTGGCGTTGGTGAATTGATTGGCGGTAGTCAGCGTGAAGAACGCTTAGATCTTTTAGACCAACGCCTTGCCGAGCTTAAACTTGATCCTGCGCACTTATCCTGGTATCGCGATTTACGTCGTTATGGCACCGTGCCTCATGCTGGCTTTGGCATGGGCTTTGAGCGCTTACTGGGATATCTTACCGGTGTTGCTAATGTTCGAGATTTGATTCCTTTTCCGCGCACGCCTGGGCATGTGGGGTTTTAATGTCGGCTGCGTATGTAAGCTAATAATACGGCATTAATTCTTGTTTGATAACGCTTACCTTGTGCCTTAAAGAACTCCAATATTTCTTCATCTAGCCTTAGTGAAACTAATTTTTTGTTTTTAGGTATAATAATTTTTGCTTGTTTAAAAAAGTTATCATCCAATTCAGGAATATCACTATAGTCTATATTTTTTGATTTTTTTTTATGTGCCAATTTTGATATGTTCATAGTAATTCCTTGCTTCTTTAATATTTGCTCTACGACATGAAATAAAGCGGAAATGGTATTCTTTTCGTTTAGTAAATACCAAAACGACTACTTGATGTCTTAGCAATCCTAAACCAATATAACGCTCCTCACCATAATCATAACGCCCATCTAATTTAGAAAGATATGGGGTTTCAAAAAAATACCTTACTATTTCAAAATCAATATTATGCTTTTTAAGATTTATAATTCTTTTGTTTTCATCCCATTCAAAAGTAAGCTTAGTACTATCAATGAATTCCATCTACTTATTCTTAAATTATAATTTATATCTACAAATTGTCAATACAAAGTTTATCTGCATCTAGTTTATTATAGTTTATTTTTTAATCAATTTCTATACTTTCAGGAATAAATGATATACTGCTTATAAACCCTGGGGACGCTTATGGACACATTACTCAATGAATTGAGCCTTACGGTGGTTCAACTGCATACGTTTGTTATTATTTTTACTGTGGTTCTGCATATTCTCTGTGCTACAGGCATTGCGCGTGATATTGGCCAATTGCATAAACGACATATTCCTACACAATTATTAGCAGGCAGTGCTTGGGTACTGGCGGGTTTGCTTACTGGTCTTTTAGGCGTAATTGTTTATTGGTTGATGCATCACTCAAGCTTAGCGCGCTAACTTAGGGGCACTGCGAAAAATAGCCCTTTTGTCCTCAGATCGATGCAATTGATTTTTCCGGTCCTCATGTATTCCATATACACTGCGGTCCTCAAAACCAATTGCATCGATCTGAAGGCAAAATCATCTATTTTTCGCAGTGCCCTTAGAATAAATAAAATGCGCCAGCCATAAAAATAAAAATAATAATATCGACGAATACGTTACCAAGAAACCCTTTAACGTTACTGAATGACTAAACACTAATCCTTGCATTTGCCCAATTATCACCAATAACAAAATAATCATAGAAATAACCGGCCCCCAAGGATAAAATTTAGCACGAAATTTTAAGGCGCTGAGCTTGCCGCCATCGCGTAAATATATTTTGCGAAAGCGATAATGTGATAATGCAATGCCAAACCAGGCGATAAAACCTGATAGTGAAGAAACTTGCACAATGTAAGTAAAAAATACGCCATTGCCTACCAAGGATGAAATAAAAATCAATGAACCGATGAGCGCTGTTATCGTTAACGCCAATAAGGGCACGCCTTTACGGGTAGTATGCGCGAATACTTTAGGTGCCTCACCCTCTTTAGCCATATACCAAAAAATACGCGTCGCTGAATACATGCTCGCATTTGCCGCCGAAATAATGGCCACTAAAATAATAAAGTTAATCAGCGTACCGGCATAATTCAATCCCGCCGCTATAAAAATTTTGGTGAAGGGACTTAGCATCACATTGGTTTGATTGGTGAGCGTAGGATCGTTATAAGGAATTAAACTGCCAATAATAAAAGTAGCTAAAATATAAAAAATACATAAACGCCAAAAAACGCGTTTGATTGAACTTGGAATAGTGATGTGTGGATTTTTAGTTTCGCCTGAAGCAACGCCAATTAATTCAGTACCCTGAAAAGAAAATCCAGCAAATAAAAATACTGTTAAAAACCCAATAAACCCTCCATGAAACGGCGCATCGCCCAAGGACCAATTATGCGCGATCAATTGAGGTTTGGAGCCCAATAATAATAAACCAATCACAATGAATGCAATTACCGTAGCTACTTTAATAAATGACAGGCCATATTCGATCTCACCATATACATTTACTGAAAAAATATTTGCAATCACAATGCTGATAAAAAACAGACTGGAGAGTAATAAGACACTGGCATGTGGAAACCAAAATTGCATAATAATCACTGCGGCAGAAATTTCGGTTGCCACAGTAATCGCCCAATTAAACCAATAATTATAAGACATTGCAAAGCCAAATGAGGGCTGGACATACTGGGAAGAATACTTACAAAAAGTACCGGTATGTGGCTGATGTGTACTCATCTCTCCCAGACTCATCATCAAAAAATAGACGACGATCGCCATAATGGCATAGGCTAATAAAGATCCGCCTGGTCCTCCTACGGCAATCGAATAACCGCTCGCAAGAAAGATTCCGGTACCAATGGAACCCCCTAGCGCAATCATATTAACATGGCGTTTTTCAAGCTTTTGCGCGAGTGTACCCATAAATCATCAATGTCCTTAAAGTCTACGCATGGTACTGTGGCAACCCTATGCTGTCAATCGCTGAACGAAAGTTAGTATCTTCACTTGATATTTCTCTCAAATAACATGTGGCTTTGTGTTAGTTCACCCATATTAGTTTGTGCGGATAATAATGAGAGCTCGCCACATAACGTGGTTGCTGCAATAATTTCTGCTAAACGTATGCTGCTCTGGCCTGGATGTTTTGTATCAGGGATACAGGCCAATTTTTTTAAATTTTCTTGAATCTCTGAATGGTGCTTGCCATGACCTGTAGTCCCGACAATGATATTAGGTAAATTCACCGAAAAATAACAATCGCCTTTACTCGTTACTTCTACTTGCGTAATTCCCTGCGAACCCTCTACGATATTGGCAGCATCCTGACCCGTTGCTAAATAAGTTGCTAATAAAATATTAGCATAATGCGCATTTGCTGAACGGTTACCTCCGGCAAGAATGCTGCCTATTAAATTTTTGTTTATGTTTAATTGTACTAAGCACTCGGGCGTGGTGTGTAGCTCTTGTTCACATAAGGCTCGCGGCAAAGTGATTTCGGCGGTTACCGTTTTGCCACGCCCTAAAATACCATTGATGGCGGATACTTTTTTATCCGTGCATAAATTTGCTGAAATACTGCCATAACTTAAATTCAAATAACGTCCTAACAGCCTTTTAATAATCGCGTCTGCAGCTTTAGTGGTCATATTGTGACCCGCAGCATCGCCGGTAAAAAAGCTAAAACGTAAATATAAATTGCGCCCTACCACTTCAGGGTAAATACTTTCCAATTTACAAAAATTGCTGGTCTCCGCAACTACGGCATGTAAAAAACTAAAATCTTTTTGTAGTTCTTGGGCTATTTTTGCTGCGGCTTGCGCGTCTGGTGCATAAAGCAAGACTGAGCGAGTCATACAATTTTTTAACGTAGTGACATAAATACCGCCAGCCATGGCAGTCACTTTTGCACCTCGCTGCGTTGAGGGCCATAGCGTTGTTTCAAAGGTTGCCATCGGTACTGTTACTTCGCCTTGCCAAGTAATGGCATGAATTTTAATTGGGCCAATGGTTTTGGTGGGAATATTAGTATAGCTCGTCATAAATTTATCCATTCTTTTGCTGGTAAAAAATCTGTATATAAACGTGCCTCAGAAGAACCAGGCTTTGGCTGCCAATTATAACGCCATGCTACTTGTGGTGGTAGTGACATCAGAATTGATTCGGTGCGGCCTCCGGATTGTAAACCAAAATGCGTGCCGCGATCATAAATGAGATTAAATTCGCTATAACGTCCGCGGCGATATAATTGAAAATCTCGTTCGCGCGCATCAAAAACCTGCGTTTTGCGCCGTGCTAAAATTAACGCGTAGGCATGAATATAGGCATCGGCAACTTGACGTAAAAACTGTAGGCTGTTTTCAAGTCCTAACTCATTAAAATCATCAAAAAATATTCCGCCAATACCTCGCGCCTCTTTGCGATGAGGTAAATAAAAATATTCATCACAGGCTTTTTTAAAACGTGGGTATAAGTCCGGACCATAATTGTCACATGCCGCTTGGGCTTGCTGATGCCAAAGCACACAATCCTCAACATAAGGATAAAATGGCGTTAAATCAAAGCCACCGCCTACCCACCAAGATATGCGATTATCTTGTTCTACAGTTTGTAAAAGCCGTACATTAAAATGCGAGGTCGGAACATAAGGATTTTGTGGATGTACAACCACAGATACGCCTGTTGCCCTAAAGGGCCGCTGTTGTAAATGTGGCCGCTTGGCGCTCGCACTTTTCGGCAAAGCTGCGGCGGTGATATCCGAAAAATTCACGCCGCCTTTTTCAATGACCTGACCGTTTTCTAAAATACAAGTTTGGCCGCCCCCACCTTCTGGATAAGCCCAGAACTCTGCCTCAAATTCTTGCGGCTCATGCAATGCCAGCATGTTTTTTATATCGCCGTGGATGGTCTGAAAAAACTGTGTATGATCTTGGAAAGACACAAGTGAAAACCTTGAAATTCTTGGCTTGAGTATAACATTTTTGTGGATGGAAGTGAATGTTTAGAATGTATATACCAAACGTGATTCAAGATGCGAAGATTTTACTTGGCGTTAAGTTTTGATTGTTTGCTCCCGTAGCATAAAGGCCATGCTGTAGGGGCGTAGGCTTGCTACACTACTGTCCGGAGAAAATGGTAAGACATTCTCCCCTTCCTTTGTATATGATGTTGTTGAATAACGATGATGAGCTGGAGACTTAATTTACGGGATTTTCCCCCGTAAGTGTCATCCTGTGGAAATCGCGGAGCGATTTAGCACAGGATGACACTTACGGGGCGCCCCTAGAAGGTGGCGCGGAGCGCATTA
>JAGVKT010000041.1 GCA_020050355.1 Gammaproteobacteria bacterium
CGTTACGCCATTCGTGCAGGTCGGAACTTACCCGACAAGGAATTTCGCTACCTTAGGACCGTTATAGTTACGGCCGCCGTTTACTGGGGCTTCGATCAGTAGCTTCGACTTGCGTCTAACCACATCAATTAACCTTCCAGCACCGGGCAGGCGTCACACCCTATACATCCTCTTACGAGTTTGCAGAGTGCTGTGTTTTTGATAAACAGTCGCAACCACCTCATTGTTGCAACCCTTTCTTGCTCCGTGCGCAGGCACTTCACAATAAGAGGGCACACCTTCTCCCGAAGTTACGGTGTCATTTTGCCTAGTTCCTTCACCCAAGTTCTCTCAACGCCTTAGTATTCTCTACTTGTCCACCTGTGTCGGTTTATAGTACGGTTTCATGCTTACTACAACTTAGAGGATTTTCCTGGAAGCGTGGCATCAGTTACTTCAGTCTCTTACGAAACCTCGTCATCGTGTCTCAGAATTAGCGAAGAACCGGATTTACCTGATTCTTCTTCCTACACACTTAAACCTGGACAACCAACCGCCAGGCCAACTTAGCCTTCTCCGTCTCCCCTTCGCATATAAGCAAGAAGTACTGGAATTTTAACCAGTTTCCCATCGACTACGCCTTTCGGCCTCGCCTTAGGAGCCGACTCACCCTACGCTGATTAACATGGCGCAGGAACCCTTAGACTTTCGGCGTACGAGCTTTTCACTCGTATTATCGTTACTCATGTCAGCATTCGCTCTTCTGATACCTCCAGCAAACTTCTCAATTTGCCTTCACAGGCTTACAGAATGCTCCTCTACCGATCAAACTTACGTTTGATCCCGTAGCTTCGGTGGATAGTTTTAGCCCCGTTGAATCTTCCGCGCAGACCGACTCGACCAGTGAGCTATTACGCTTTCTTTAAATGATGGCTGCTTCTAAGCCAACATCCTGGCTGTCTATGCCTTTCCACATCGTTTACCACTTAACTATCTCTTTGGGACCTTAGCTGACGGTCTGGGCTCTTTCCCTTTCCACAATGGACCTTATCACCCACTGTGTGTCTCCTGAGCTGAACTTTACGGTATTCTTAGTTTGCATCGGGTCGGTAAGGCCCTAAAGCCCCCCTAGCCGAAACAGTAGCTTTACCCCCGTAAGTTATACTCAAGGCACTACCTAAATAGTTTTCGAGGAGTACCAGCTATCTCCAAGTTTGATTAGCCTTTCACCCCTATCCACACCTCATCCGATACTTTTGCAACAGTAACCGGTTCGGACCTCCATATGATGTTACTCATACTTCATCCTGGACATGGATAGATCACTTGGTTTCGGGTCTAGTACATGCAACTATGCGCCCTATTAAGACTCGATTTCTCTTCGGCTCCCCTATTCGGTTAACCTCGCTACATGCACTAACTCGCTGACCCATTATACAAAAGGTACGCCGTCACGGCTTGCGCCGCTCCGACTGCTTGTATGCATAAGGTTTCAGGGTCTATTTCACTCCCTTTACAAGGGTTCTTTTCGCCTTTCCCTCACGGTACTGGTTCACTATCGGTCAATCAGTAGTATTTAGCCTTGGAGGATGGTCCCCCCATCTTCAAACAGCCTTTCACGTGGGCCGCTTTACTCATCGATACTAAGCATATATTTGATTTCAAATACGGGACTATCACCCTGTGTCGTCACCTTTTCCAAAGTGTTTTTTTATCAAATACATACATACGGTATCTGGGCTCTTCCGGTTTCGCTCGCCACTACTACCAGAATCTCGGTTGATTTCTTTTCCTTCAGGTACTTAGATGTTTCAGTTCCCTGAGTTTTGCTTCTTTAACCTATGAATTCAGTTAAAGATAACCCTTGCGGGTTGGGTTTCCCCATTCGGACATCATCGGATCACAGCTTATTTGCCAGCTCCCCGATGCATTTCGCAGGCTATAACGTCCTTCATCGCCTCTGATTGCCAAGGCATTCACCTTATGCACTTATTTTCTTGATCATATAACCTTCTAATTTCTTAGTCAGTTATATTGTCTAAAGTTATTTTACTTCTTGAATACTAAAACGTAAGTTTTGCAGTGTTTATATCTCTCTTTTTATGGAGGATAAAAACCCTTTAATTATAGATCTTTTACTTAAATATTTTATCTACCTAATATTTAAATATCTAACTTACTCTTTCAATTTACTTGGCTCTATTCTATTGTTAAATATCAATGTTGTTCTATAACGAACAACGCTCTTCCTTCAGTTTGCACTGAAGATAGATAAAAGACTACTTGATAAAATAATTTTTTATCTATCTTCAATTTTCCGCAACCCCGCTAGATAAAAATGGTGGAGCCTATCGGAGTCGAACCGATGACCTCCTGCGTGCAAGGCAAGCGCTCTACCAGCTAAGCTAAGGCCCCTCCTACGCTCTTTGAGCTCCGAGAAGCCCTTAAGCGATCTTCTAGTTATCAACACGGTAGCCAAATTGGCTTGCCGAGCCATAGCGTTCATTGGAGATAGCCAATGCAGCGCGAAGGCTGGTGGGTCTGGGTGGACTTGAACCACCGACCCCACGCTTATCAAGCGTGTGCTCTAACCAACTGAGCTACAAACCCATCGTTAACTCTTGGAATTTAATTTTAAATTATTTGATAGCTAACTTTATTTTTTTTGCAAGCAATCGAGTATGAACACATCAAGTGCAAACTTAACTGATTTTTTTTACTTTTAAGGAGGTGATCCAGCCGCAGGTTCCCCTACGGCTACCTTGTTACGACTTAGCCCCAGTCATGAATCACACCGTGGTAACCGCTCCCCTTTCGGTTGAACTAGCTACTTCTGGTGCAATACACTCCCATGGCTTGACGGGCGGTGTGTACAAGGCCCGGGAACGTATTCACCGCGGCATTCTGATCCGCGATTACTAGCGATTCCGGCTTCATGGAGTCGAGTTGCAGACTCCAATCCGGACTACGATCGGCTTTGTGAGATTTGCTCCACCTCGCGGTCTTGCTTCCCTCTGTACCGACCATTGTAGTACGTGTGTAGCCCTGCTCGTAAGGGCCATGATGACTTGACGTCATCCCCTCCTTCCTCTGGCTTAGCACCAGCAGTCTTCCTAGAGTCCCCACCATAACGTGTTGGTAACTAAGAACAAGGGTTGCGCTCGTTGCGGGACTTAACCCAACATCTCACGACACGAGCTGACGACAGCCATGCAGCACCTGTGTGTAGGTTCCTTACGGCACTCCCTCATCTCTGAGGGATTCCTACCATGTCAAGAGCAGGTAAGGTTCTTCGCGTTGCATCGAATTAAACCACATACTCCACCGCTTGTGCGGGCCCCCGTCAATTCCTTTGAGTTTTAATCTTGCGACCGTACTTCCCAGGCGGAGTACTTATCGTGTTAACTTCGCCACTTAAACTAATGCTCCAGCGGCTAGTACTCATCGTTTACCGCGTGGACTACCAGGGTATCTAATCCTGTTTGCTCCCCACGCCTTCGCTCCTCAGCGTCAGTATTAGTCCAGAAAGGCGCCTTCGCCACTGATGTTCCTTCCGATATCTACGCATTTCACTGCTACACCGGAAATTCCCCTTTCCTCTACCATACTCTAGCTAACCAGTATTAAATGCCATTCCCAGGTTAAGCCCAGGTATTTCACATCTAACTTAATTAGCCGCCTACAAGCCCTTTACGCCCAGTAATTCCGATTAACGCTTGCACCCTCTGTATTACCGCGGCTGCTGGCACAGAGTTTGCCGGTGCTTATTCTTAGGGTACTCTCAAACTATAATAGTATTAGTATTATAATCTTGCTCCCCTACTAAAGTGCTTTACAACCCGAAGGCCTTCTTCGCACACGTGGTATTGCTGGATCAGGGTTGCCCCCATTGTCCAATATTCCCCACTGCTGCCTCCCGTAGGAGTCTGGACCGTGTCTCAGTTCCAGTGTGGCTGATCTTCCTCTCAGAACAGCTATGGATCGTTGCCTAGGTAGAGCTTTTACCTCACCTACTAGCTAATCCAATATAGGCTCATCTGCCGGCGAGAGCTTGCGCCCTCCTTTCACCTTTCGGTCGTACGCGGTATTACCTCAAGTTTCCCTGAGCTATCCCCCTCCAGAAGGTAGATTCCTATATATTACTCACCCGTCCGCCGCTCGCCATCATCTGTATTGCTACAGACATGCTGCCGCTCGACTTGCATGTGTTAAGCATACCACCAGCGTTCAATCTGAGCCAGGATCAAACTCTTCAATCTGATTCTGTAACTCTATATATAACTTTTACTCATTAAATCGCTAGGTCCGCACTCAATAATGTTCATACACCATTGCTTGCTTTATTGCTATCAAATTTTTATTTGTTTAAATATCTTTTTCTCACTGCTATCTCGAAGTGAGAAGGGCAATTATACGCAAATAAAATCAGTTGTCAACATTTTATTTTTTAAATTTCAAACACAATGATCAACTGTGGAATTGATGTTCTATTGCCTTGTTTTGAACATCTCTTTTACTTTATTTGAGAACGCAATTATACTGAAAGAAATCTGCTTGTCAACAATGTTTTCTTATTTTGATAATTTTTTTTTTGGAGGCTTAAATAATGCGGGATTCACGGCACATTTTATTTATTTCAGATTTACATTTAAGTGCCAACTCACCTCGATTACTACAATATTTTTTTAAATTTCTTAACGATATTACGCCATCTTGTGAAGCACTTTATATTTTAGGAGATTTTTTTGAATTTTGGCTTGGTGCAGATCTTAAAGATCAATGCTATGCAGACATTGTCATTAATCTTAAAAAAATTCTTAACAAAGGTATTCCTATTTATTTTATGAAAGGCAATCGCGATTTTTTACTGACTCGTACTGTTGCTAAAGATTTAGGTGTTTTCCTTATAGACGACCCTACCGTTATTTCAATCTATGGCAAAAAATTTTTACTTACTCATGGTGATCGATTATGCTCACTTGATTTAGCTTATCAACGCTATCGACGTTTTGCTAATTTGCCTTGGCTACAATGGTTATTCTTAAAATTACCGCAAAAATTTCGGCGATCTTTAGCAAAAAAAATCCATCATACCAATCCCCATGGCACCAAAGCCTTACAACTTGACTACTCAAAAGCTGATGCTACTGAGATAGCCATCATGACCGATATTACGGACTACGACCCTGATTACATTATCCATGGCCATACACACCGAATAGGGGTGCACTGGCTTTATGATAAAATTAGATTTGTCTTGGGAGATTGGAAAATTGGTTATTTCAATTATCTCTATGTATCTCAACAACAAATCTTACTCAAGAGCATAAATGAATTGCATGACTGATCAAAAATCATCATAATGATCTTTAAATAAACTGTTTTATTATTAAACTTGCTTGCTTCAAAAGTCTTTCTGACCAATTTTAGAATTGCTTTTACTGCTACAACAGAAAGTAGCTTAATCGAAATTTATTTTCAACTTGAGCCGGCATCTCTAGCCTTAGCCTCTGGCTCATTTACTTATATGGATCCTCATAATCAAATGGTAGTCTTACCCGTTATTTCTATGAATACTCCAATAAGATTGCAAAGTATTAACAAAGGCTTTTTCTATGATGCAACCTTAAAATTATGCCTTACTGATGAAACAATTATTTTTCAAAAATTCGGTTTTACTTTTATATCTTGGCTGCAAGAAATTAGTATTGCTTTTATTCCTAATATCGCACATAAAAATTTTAAAGGCTCTATTAGAATTCAACCCACTTCTGCTGATCTTAGCTCGCTCAAACGTTTTACTATTCATTCAAAATTAATAGATGCAAATCAACCTCGTTTTCTTGATCCTGCTGAAGCTGAAGTTTTTTTTTGCAATCTAACTCCTGGCATTCAAGGCTTCCTTACTATTAATTGCATGGATCAAACAGGTAAGATTAATGATTGTCAATTTTTATTGTTTATTCCGCATTTAAGTTTTCAGGAGACTACGGTAGATTCGCTCACACAAACTGCTTATGAAAAACTTATTAATGCTGATACGATTCAGGAAAATTTTTACATGCTTACCACCAAAAATATTGCTGCTCATCAAACAGAATGGTTGCTTCATGAACCTGAAACTGCAAGCTTACAAAATTCTAAAGCTTTAACAGCAAAATATGTTACCAGTGAAGATGCTTATAAATACATTCACCAATATCATATCAAGCAGCACCAAAATTATTTAGATTACACAAAAATCCGCCAACTTGGTTTTGATGCAAGCAAAACTACTGAAGCAACATGGTTCAAAATACTAGAAGGGAATCAGTTTCTAAAACATACAAGCAAACTTAAACAGCATTGTGAGACAAACTCAGAAACTTTACTCGTTAATGCATCTCTCATTCATTACCATTATGAACGTCGCTTATCCACTTTTTCAGGTGCTGTTTTTAAGCATACTGCTATCCATGCGCAAATAACTTCTGTTAATGAATACTCA
Organism: Gammaproteobacteria bacterium; assembly: GCA_020050355.1. Taxonomy (GTDB): domain Bacteria; phylum Pseudomonadota; class Gammaproteobacteria; order Francisellales; family CACEW01; genus CAIQBE01. The sequence goes on from JAGVKT010000041.1 coordinate 6,467, forward strand.
AGCTTTAATACGCTTATTGAAAGTACCCCTCAATGTTGTGAAATTATAGAATATACTGTAGAAGATTATATTACCCAGAATTTTAATTTTAATTTGTTTACTTTTGGTGCTAAAGATTTTAATAACTCTGGCCTCATGGTTGTTCAGTGTCAACTTTTTGAATTGACTGATATTAATGATCAGACTTAAAATTCCATTTTAGCCATGTTTAATTTTTAGTTTACAAACATAACATATAGAGATAAAATATTTTAATATTAATGATTATAATATATATTAGGTGATTTATGCATGGAAATAGTGGATCTAGTAGTACTGTTGCTCGTGCTGGTTCTGGTGCTTCTGCGGGCGATGCTAGCACTTATTCTAGCACGCATACTCCCAAGCTGGGTCCTAAAACAGAAGCTTTCTTTAAAAGCTTTCCTACTGTACCTACTGATGCTAAATCAAGTACAGTGCCGCCAGATCTTGCAGCTGAACGTGCTGGAGCCTTGGCTTTTTTTACGGCTCATGCGACACCTGCAGATTTAACAGATATTAAGCGGACTTCAATAGAAATTCCAGGATCTCCTGGCATCGCTTCATCTAGCGCCTATGTTTATAAACCCATTGACATCACTACCCCTGCGCCTTTGGTTGTATATTATGTGGGCACAGGCTTTACTTTAGATCTTGGTGAAACAACTTATGATGCACCCTGTGCCAAGCTTGCTAAAGGATCAGGAGCAATTGTTATTCGAATCACACCACCCTTGGCGCCAGAAACAACTCAACCTACTGTTATTGAACATGCTTATCAACAGGCACGATATATATACAATCATACTGATGAATTTGAAGGAGATCGTGCCCGTTTTATCATTGCAGGTAATAGTTCTGGAGGGTATATAGCAGCCTTGGTAACGCAAAAGGCAAAAGATTCTTCAGCAACTGATGGCATAAACGTTTCCGGGCAATTATTATTCAGCCCATTTACTAATCTCTCTTTTAAATTCCCTAAGGACTACCATAAATTTGAATCTCATGAAGCAATGGATCTTATGCTTCCAAGCTCGACACGTCAATCTTGTGCATCGCTGTTTGTACCCGAAGGAGCTGAGCGTACCAATCCTGATATCTCACCTTGTTTTGCTGATCCTAAAGGCACCCCACCTACTATGCTTGTTGTAGGTGAATGTGATGGCTCAAAACGAGACGCTCTTTTTATGCATGATCAGTTAGGAGCTGCAAAAGTTGCTGTTACTACTGTAGTAGTACCTGGACAAACTCATAGCAATATGCTTTGTCGAACACTTATAGGTGATGGTCCTGACCCTGCTGCTTTAGGAGCTGAATTGGTTCGAAAAATGGTCAATCCTGCGTTTGCGTCTCAATTAACTACCGATGATGCAGAAGTTTTAGCCAGAGCGACAGTGGCTGAAGGCACTTCCTTTGCTAGCCTCTCTTTATGAAGTAGCCTGCTGCTCATCGACGGGTGGAAAGCGCATAACAAAGTGCGTATATTCGCCTTTCTTTGACGTGCAATTAATAGTTCCACCAAATTGTGTAATTACTTGTTTACAAAAAGCAAGCCCTACACCTGTTCCGTGATAGCGCTTAGAAAAAAAGCGCTCAAAGATATGCTCCATATGTTCTTCTGTGATGCCTGTCCCAGTATCTTTAAAATGCAATTCATTCCATCCATCCTTGCCTTTTTCAGTCCAGATTGTAATGCCTGCATCATCTTTAATTGATTCCAATACATAATAAATACCATTTCTCAGAAGATTAAAAATTACGTGTTGCATTAATACAGGCATTCCTCTAAATAAAAAATTATGTTTCATTTTTACTTGAGTAAAACTATGACTTCTTTCATCAAAAGGATAACGACTCAGTGCTTTTTCAATGCATGCCTTCATAGATAAAATTTCCATATCCTTAGGATCAGCAGCAAGATTTTGGATATTAAGTAACATGTTATTAATAAAAACATTAGATGCGTTAACTTCTTTTTTGATATTTTCAAATACTGTTTCCATTAATTTAAAGCGTGCAGGATTGGTTATAGGCTCTATTAATTTATGTTCTATTGCAACGTGATAAGCCTCAAATAACTTAGGCAAAATGCTCTCTACTGCCTGCGCTGCTAAACTAATTGTTGCTAATGGCGTTCTTAATTCATGCGCAACCGCACCACCCATAAGCTGCAAAACCTTTATTTTTTCATCAAGAATGACTTTTTGTTTTTCTAACTCTTCCTTTTTTTTCTGACTGGTAATATCAAGTGAAGTCCCAATAATTCCCATGACCTTACCCTCACTATCGAGCATTTGCTTTTTAGTTGTTAAATAAGTTTTTACTTCTCCATTTGCAATGGGAAATGATTCTTCTCCAATATAAACTCCTTTGATTGCCACTGATTCATCAATGGCTCTTAATTTTGGTGCTTCATCTTTCCAGGCGAGATCGTAGTCTGTTTTGCCAATAAGCTCAGATCGCTCCTGCAAACCGGCCATGGTTAAGACATATTTATTACAGCCTAAATAATACCCATCTAGATCTTTCCAATAAATACTAGCATTTACAATATCAATGATTTTATAAATACTTTCATTATCAAAGCCACTTCTATTAAGCATTTAAATTTTCCTTCTATTCAATTTTATCCCAAGCAATTAAATCTCGAAAAATTACATCCTCTTCTTTACATATATTGGCATGGTTTGCATTTTCTAACTTAATTACAGTAATCGCATCAACTTTAACAATTTGCTCTAAATTATTATGCGCTAACTCTAAAATATGTTTATGTATGTTATCAGTATTCTTTAAAAAATCACGCGTGTCTTTTTGTATTGCCTTAAATAAAAGAATTCTCACATGCTCTAGCGGTGTTATTTTTTGCCTTATCAATTTATTTTCACAAGTGATATTACCAATAATTTTTTTTATGTATTCTTCTGGGTAATCTTGTTTTGTTAAAAATTTATATATTAATTCTTGGTCTATTTTTTCTTTTGAAAAATGTTGTATTAATTTACGATCTGTTAAATAGGTGTCTAAAAGGATTATTTTTATATTCTTGTACTTTCTTTTTTCTAGGATCGCTGCTATTTCTAACGCTATTTGACCTCCTAACGACCATCCTAAGAATATATAAGGTTGGTTAGGTTGCTTCGTGGTCTTTTTAACTTCATCTATAGCGTTCAAATAAAATTTTGCCAACTGGTGAATATCATTTATTTTAACTTGATGATGTAAGTTATAATTATCTAAACCATAACAGGTATAGTGATTGGATAATTTTTTTGCCAAATCGACATAAACTTCACTACCGGCCATCGCTGGGTGAATCATAAATAATAAAGGCTTGTCGTTGTTATTTGTAAATCTACTTATAAGGTTAAAATTGCTCTCGGTCGCCAACACTAACTGTGCTAATTTTTCGACGGTCTTATTGGTAAAAATATTGGCTATCTTCAGCTGACAATTAAAATTATTATTTATTTTCGTTGCTAATTTAATTGCTAGTATGCTGTTACCTCCGAGCCTAAAAAAGTCATCTTTGATACCAACGTTACCCACAGACAGCCCAAGTACCTGTGCAAACATGGCGCACATTTTATGTTCGAGCTCATTTCGTGGTGCTAGGTAATTTTCACTGATTTTAAATTCAGGATTTGGCAATGCTTTATAATCTATTTTGCCGGAGACGGTCATAGGTAAACTGCCTAGCATTATTAAATACCTTGGCACCATATATTCTGGTAACTTGGCTTCCAAATAACTTCTTAAGTCACTGTCATATTGGCTCTCAAGTAATTTTATATTTTTTACTGGATTATTTGAACTTACTGATCGAGATACTGTTTTCTTGCTGTAATTTATTACTACTTTATTATTTTTAATTTTTCCTTTTTTATCAGCAATGATCATAATATATAAAGGATCTGTCGCATCTAAATAAAAATTAGCTTTATAATTTCGAGCATTTAATATTTTTTCTAACTCATCTAAACTTGCTAATTTATTAATGACTCTGTTATTTAGCTCGCGGTCTTTTCCGTATAAAACATTATGTTCAACATAATCTTTTGCTATTCTTTGATTAGGATATTTAATGCATAGTCGCGTCTCATTTTGATTCGCGAGGTATTTTTCTATATCTAATATTTTTATAAAGTCAACGGCCTCGATGGTTTTATATTGTAAACGAGCAGTTGTCTTGTCTATGTACAAAATTACATCATATCTGTAACAGTTCATTTCATTAAGCGCATTGCCTGTTTTTGGTAATAGCTCAACATAGGATATATAAGGATTTATACCCTGCAGGTAAATAAAATATTCTGGCACAATTAGTAACTCTTTCTCTCTCTGCATTAAATAGTCAATTTCGCGTACGTTTACTTTATCTTTTTTAAACTTTGCAATTGAATAATAAAAGCAGCTTAATAACCTATAATCTCTTATATCCCCTATAAATATTTGGCCAGAATCCCCCATATTTTCTATTGTTTTATTTAATACTTCTTCTAAATAACCTAAAGTTGGAAAGTACTGCACTACTGAATTCATGATGACAGTGTCATATTTATTTTTAAGCTGTTCAAAAGGTAAGTTTCTAGCAGTTACCATCATAGGCGTTACTCTATCTTGATAACCGAAATTCTTGATTATTTTATCGGTATATTCAATCGCTTGTACTGAAAAATCGGTAGCGTAATAATGCTCACAATTATCAACCAAATTAAATAATAATAAACCACTGCCGCTGCCGATTTCTAATATTGATCTTGGCTTTAATTTTTTTATTCTTTCTATGGTTTCATCACGCCACTCCAGCATTTCTGCTTTAGGGATTGCCTCACCCGTATATGAACTGTTCCAAATAACAATGTTTTCTTTGTAGGTGTCCATAGCTAAGTTGATATACTCAGAATTATATAAATTCTTCCAATTATCAACATAACTATTTTCGTCTTCATCTTCAATGTTTAAATTTCTAACATAATAACCTACTAAATATTTATCAGCTTTTAACTTTTCTTCGCTCCCCTTATAATCTAAAGCTAACACCAATGCTTGTTTTATACCTGAATAACTTCCTAATACATTTTCTATTTCGCTTAACTCTATTCGATAACCCCTGATTTTTACCTGGCAATCATTTCGACCAAGGTACTCTATATTTCTGTCAGGCAACCATCTTACTAAATCTCCGGTTTTATATAACCTGGTATTTTTTCCTGATAATTTTTCTTCTTCTGTTAAAAAAATATTTTTTATAAAACGCTCCTGCGTTAAATCTGGTCGATTAAAATATCCTCGTGCTAAACCTATACCACCTATGTAGAGCTCACCTATTGCGCCCACTGGAATTGGATTCAACATGGTATTCAATATATAAGCTTTATTATTTGGGATGGGCTGACCGATTTCGTTCACGTTTCTTGTATTAACTTGCTTTCCTGTTGCATAAATAGCTGCCTCTGTTGGTCCGTAATAGTTGTATAATTTACAACGTGCGGCCCAATATCTACCAATATTTTGGTCACAGGGCTCGCCGGCAAAAATAATGGTTTTTAAAGTTGGGTATTTTATTTTAGGCAATATTGATAAAACCACCGGGGGCAAATAAGCTACATTAATTTTTTTCTTGTTAAAATAAAGCGCTAATTGCTCAATATCTTTTCTTTCTGAACCTAATAAATGTAATTCTGCTCCTTTGGTTAATACGGTAAAAAATTCTGATACTGATACATCAAAAACATAATTTGTATAAGCAGTAACACGTTTGTTTTTATCTAATTGATATACATCATATAAAGCTGTTAGAGTATTTACTACAGAGCGATGCTCTACCATAACACCTTTGGGCTTTCCTGTGGTTCCTGAAGTATAGATGATATAACATAGATTATTAGCAGCGCTGTACGCCAAAAGATTATTTTTATTTTCTTTTTTATAAATATCTTTATCCAAAGCGATTTTTTTTATTACTTTATTAAATTGCGGTAATTTTTCTTCTAAATGACTTTGTGACAACAATAATCTGCTATCGGTATCTTCCATAATAAATTTAATTCGCTCTACCGGATATTCAGGATCTATCGGTACGTATGCAGCTCCAGCCTTCATGATCCCTAGCAAGCCAATGATCATATCAAGACTGCGCTCTACACAAATTGCAACCACGTCATCGGGTTTTAATTCAGTTTGCATAAGATTTAAATATTCTTTTCTGATGTATCTTGCTAATTGGTTTGCTTGTTCATTTAATGCTTGATAACTTAGCTTTTCGTTTTCAAACACTAATGCAATTGCGTTTGGAGTTTTCTTTACTTGTGCTTCAAATAGCTCATGAATAGTTTTATCTGTAGGATATTTTTTATCAGTAGCATTCCAATTATAAATTATTTTTTTATAATCAAGTGGATCTAAAAACACTTCGTATTGTTTATCAAGCGTGTTCAATAAAATATTTTTTAGATATTTCATAAAATAATCTAAATATTCTTGATCTACATAATCGTCATGCGCTTTAATTTTTAGATTAAATTCTTTATTGTCATATTGCGCAATATGTAGCATAAAGGGGATATTTGTTCTTTCGTATTCGCCTCTAGTTTGTATTTCATTAATACTGTCTTTGAGAATATGAAAATGAATAAAGTTAAAAGAAAATTCATATAGATCTCTCTTGAACATTGCCTTCATGTGCGCGTACGGCATATGTTTATAGACATATAATTTTGATTTGGTATTAAATACTTCTAATAGTTCCTCATCTACAGAAAGATTATTATTCAACTTAAACCTGTAAGGTATCGTATTTAAAAATAACCCAAATAACTCATCCCCCCCCACTTTTTCTAGCCGATTATTGACTACCAAGCCAATGGTCAAATCATTACTGTTTAAGAAAAAAGCTATGGTTTTGAGGTAGGCATATAAAAATATACTATCAATACTGATCGCATTTGCCTTAGCGATTTTATGTACTAAAGCGGACTCTTCTGATGTGAGACTAAATGAGGATATAAAAATACTATCTGTTGAAGTGCTATTACGATCAAATTTCCACTTCACGGGAATTAACTCTGCATCGGTTAAATAATCTCTCCAAAAATTTATACTATTATTATCATTAAGCGCCAGCCGCTCGTTTTTAACAAACTCGCCATAACTAAGATTAGTTTCGCTATTAATTGTTATGGGCCTATTATAGACATAAGCTTGTATAAATTCGTTAATTAAACTTGCTACACTCCAGCCATCTACGATTGCATGATGAAATGAAAAAATAAAATGGAAACTATCTTGTTGTTTATTAATGATCAAATTAAATAGACCTGTCTCGTTATAGGTAAAATCATTTAATCTTTCCTTGTTGATTAATGCTGTGAGATCGCGGTCCTGATAAACTTTGAGTTTATATTTTGATGTTTTGAAGATCACTACATTACATACATCCTTATCATCAAAAATAAATCTGGCTCTTAACAATTGATGCTTTACTACTAATTTGTCCCAAATCTTTAAGAATTTAGCTTTGTTGAAAGGTTGATTAATTTGATAATAAAAAACGTCATGATAAGTACCCTTGTTATTTAAATTCGCTTCTAACAGCATCCCCATTTGTAAATAGCTCGCTGGATATATATCTTCTATTTGTTCTAAATCCAAACTCTCTTTGTAATTATTTATATCTACTAAACTAAAAGGTGAGTATTCCGCATAATTTACAATATTATGAGCCTCTTGCTTTTCTAGTAATGCAATTAGAGCAACCAGGGTTTTTAATTCGAATATATCTTTAACTTTTACTTCTTTATTAAAAATCTTTTTAATTTTAGCTACTAAACGAATCGCTAAAATACTGTCCCCGCCCAAGCTGAAAAAATCACTGTTTATTCCTACTTGCTCTACAGGTAATCCCAATACTTCCGCATATATAGCGCATAACTTAATTTCTAAATCATTTCTAGGCGCTATATAACTGCCGATATTAAAAAATTCAGGATTAGGTAATGCTTTTCGATCGAGTTTGCCATTGATGTTTAATGGTAAGCTTTCAAGATGAATTAATACCGTAGGTATCATATACTCAGGTAATATTTTTGATAAATACGAAAGTATTTCTGATTCTCTTAATTTTTTTTCGGCGACATAATATCCTACCAGGTATTGGTTATTTTTATTGTCATCTTTACGCTCCATAGCAATTACTACGCTCTGCCTAATATTGGAATATCGTGTGAGGACACTTTCTATTTCGCCTAACTCTATTCGATAGCCTCTAATTTTCACCTGTGAATCATTTCGGCCAATGTAAGTTAGACAGCCATTACTTTCCCAGCGAACAAGATCTCCTGTCTTATAAAGCAGCCTGTTTTTATTTTGTTTTTTTTCTGTCTTTGTTTGAAACAAATTAGGAACAAATCTTTCATTAGTTAAAGCGGGCTGATTTAGATAACCGCGCGCTAAACCTACACCACCGATATATAATTCTCCTACAGCCCCTATGGGCAATATTGACATATTTTTATCAAGAACGTACATGTGCATGTTACTAATTGGCTTGCCAATATAAATTGTCTCTGCACCGTCAGGAATACAATCATAAAAAAGTACATCCACTGCAGCTTCGGTTGGTCCATATAAATTATGTATGGCTACCTGCGGTAATAATTCTTGCGCTTTTTTAACAGTATCGCTATTTAAAACTTCACCGCTACAAAATAAATGCCTTAAGCTAGGTAAATAATTTATTTGATTATAATTTACTAATGTTTCTTCTAATGCACTTAACATAGAGGGTGTAAAGTGAATGATGCTAATCTGATGTTTTTTGATAATATCAATAATTTGATTAGGATCCTTATGATCATTGGCTTTTGGAAATATGATACTTGCGCCATGCCAATGAGCCCAAAATAGTTCCCATACAGAAACATCAAAAACATAGGGTGTTTTTTGTAATATTTTATCTTCCGCTGTTAAAGGATATTTATCATTCATCCATTTAATGCGATTTACTATACTATGATGTTCTAACATGACACCCTTTGGCTTACCCGTGGTGCCGCTGGTATAAATCACATATGCCAAATTATTACTTCTTGCGATATTTTTGAGATTGCTATTTTTTTCTTTTTTTAGATTTTGAATAAATTGTTCATCATCTATGTTTAAGAGGCTAATGGAATGTGTGGCTGGAAGCTTTCTTAATTTTTCTCTATATATTTGACTGCTCAGCAAAATTTTTGTTCGTGTATCTTCTAAAATAGAATTAACTCTATCATCTGGGTAAGTTGGATCTAGCGGAACATATGCAGCGCCAGCCTTTAATATCGCAAGTATGGCAATCAACATATGCTCACTTCTATTCAAATATAGTGCAATTAAATCATCTGGTTGAACCGAATAATTATTTCTTAAATAATGCGCAAGTTGATTTGCTTTTTTATTGAGCTCTGCATAATTCAGTCTTATTTCTTGATATACTAATGCTAAATTTCCAGGTGTTCGTTGTACTTGTTGTTCAAATAGCTCATGAATTGTTTTGTTTTTTGGGTAAGATGTTTCTGTTTTATTCCACTGATATACTATTTTTTGATATTCATCTTTTAATAGCAAAGGCAATTCTGTAATATTTTTTGCTTTTTTAAGATGTTGCGCCATAAGCTGTAGGCGCTTTATCATCCGCTTTAAATCTAGTTGTGTACATTTACCAACAAAAATACAGGTTTGCTGCCTTTCAGATATGATGATGGCTAATTGAGTTGTTGCCCCCCATTCAGAATTTGTAATTTCCCCTTCCTCTTGTACGATAATAGGTGGAAACAATCTTGTATCTATATTAATTTTTTTTAGTAATGGATAGCGAACAAATATATCTTGTACGAATCCTTTATGTTTGCTATGCATCCTTTTAATAGCATTAATATGATTTACGATCTCGCTGAAATTCTCTTTGCCTGTTAATGTTAGACATAAAGGTAGATATTTAGCAATGTTCTTTTGAGCAATTTTTGATAAGTCTTTTTCTTGTGCCAGTCCAAGAAATGCGCTTTTTATTTCTTGATCATTAATACGATATAAATAAATATAAATTAGCGCTATTAACTCTTCTTTATTTTTTAATCCAAAACTTGATAAAGGCACAGTAATTGTTTGTTTCTTTTTGCTCTTATTAATCAAGCCATCATTTAATTGCAATGGTTCCCCTACCAAAAGTTGCTCGACCCAATAGGGCTCATGTGTAATAAGACTGCTTATTGCTTTTTCTAATCTTTTGGCTTCAATTTTTGGCAAAATCATGAGTGGATTATTAAATTTTAACAGCTGCTTTTCACATACCTCTTGAAAGTTAATAATTTTTCCTGTCGCATTTAATAATTTCGTTAATTTTATAGGTGCTGATTTAGTTTCTATTGCATACTCTCCAGTATTAAGAACGATAATTCTTCCTGGTATGGAGCTGGCTTGATTTTTATTTTCTATAACTTGTGCTTCTTCCACATAATAAAGCTCATTATTGATGATACATTTCACCAGGCAAAAACGATTAGGATATCCGCCATAGGTGCAACTTCTAATCATCCGGCCTATATGATCTGCATTATTATTCCAATCGATAATTCCAAAATTTGGAAGCTGGTGTGCATAGGAATAATAAGTACGTGCATCTAAATTTTGTTTAATCTGTTTTAATTTGTTTTTTAATAATTTAGTAAATAATGCTTGAAATCCAGAAAATGCAGCTTCATAACATTTAAGGTTTAAAGTTAAAGCGGTTTCGTTCTTATCGATTTGTATATGCAATTGCTCTAGAATATTACCCGTATCAAATTTGTCACTCATTACATGCCAAGTAATTCCATGCTTTCTTTCATTATTAAAAATGGCCCAGGAGGTTGCATTTACTCCTGCATAGCTTGGTAATAAAGAGTCATGATAATTAATTGACAATTTTTTAATTAAAGATAATAAACTAGGTGTCAAATACATCGAATTAACGATACTAAATAAATAATCTACTGTAAATTGCTTTAAATGCTCTTGAAAGATTGTCAAATCAGTTACAAATTTTACATTGTGAACCTGACACCATTTCATTACATCAGGATTTTGTGTACAGACAACAGAGATTTCACTCTGCGCCTGGTTTTTCAAAATATATTCAGCGCAAGCAATAAGTAAAGATGTTTCGCCTATTAATGCAAATTTTAACATATTTTCATTTCACTCTAATTGCTCACTATTTATTTTTATAATTTTAATAATATTTGTTATTAAGATTAATAAAATTAATTTGAAAATCCCTTTTAATATTACTTTTTGGCAACTCTCACCTTGGGGTACGATTTTGTAAACTCCTTGCTAAGAAAGGCCTTGCTTATTTAAATAAAATTTTATGAGACATTTTAAATTATTTTTATGAAATACTCTAGCTAAACTGACAATTTTAAGTTGTTATGATTTAATTCTCTCTATCACTAAATTAAATTTATACATCTAATTTATAAAATTATGTTTTATGTATATATTCTGCATAATTAATAATCTATTCTTTAGAATCAGTAAAATTTATTCAGCAATCATATTAATGCCCTTCTATCAATCGCTTAATTCTTGGTATCCAACATGACATTATTATAGCAACTAAGCAAACTCCTAAACCCAAATAAAATAGAGTCTGCATAAAAATAGGATTGGTATTTTGTGCTGCGCCATTAGTAGGTACAACTGCAAGATTAGCGAGATACCCTGAAATTACGCCAGAGAGGCCTATAAAAGTCTGCCAAATTCCCATACCCAAGCCATCACGACCTTTGGGCATTAATACGCCAATCATTGCCAAAGCAATCGGAGAAATCAGTAACTCACCTGATGCTAACAAAGCATAACCTAAAATAATCCAGAGTGAACTCACTAAGTGTGTATTATGATTAGCAAAAACAATACCTAGAGCAAATATTAAATATCCTGCTCCCATTGCAAAAAGTGACGCTACGAATTTTGCAGGCAAGGAAAGATCTTTATTTTTTTGTGTTAGATAGAGCCACAACCAAGTAAAAAAGAATCCTAAAATAATGACAAAAAATGAATCTAGCGAGTAATAAGAAGAAGCAGGAATAGTTACACCCATAACAACCCGATTAACATTTTTTGCAATAAACACAGTTAGTAAAGAACCCTCCAGCATATATGGCGACCAAAAAGCGACAGAGAAAATACACAGAATCAAAAAGGCGATAAGTTTACGACCTTGGACTTTTGTTTTTTGCCGTAAAGCAGTAATTAACAAGCCTAAGGATACTATAATAGATAAGACAAAAAATACACTATTGTTGAGTTCAATATGATGGAAAAACAGTAGCGAAAGCAAAGCTAACAATATCATAAAAATAATTAGTATTATTAGCCTTGAGGTTAAATGCCAATTTACTTGTGGCTCAAAGGTGTTGCCTTTAGCAGGAACGAGCTTATTAAAAAAGAGAATAAAAATTAAAAAAGCCAACCAGGTACTCACGCCGCCTATGATAAAAGCAAGATGAAAGCTATCTGCAGCAATAAACCCTTCAAAAAAGATAGAAAAAAAGAAGCCTAAATTAAATAGTAGATAATAAAATGTATAGGCACTGTTTCGGACTGATGATTTATTTTCGTACAGAAGACCTATTAGAGCGTAGATATTTGGCGTGACTAATGCATTACCAGCGGCAAAACATGCCACACCAATTAATATAGTAGCTTTTGTGACGACCATTAATAATCCTGTACCTAAAATTATCGTCATAAAGCCAACAGCAATAGCTAAACGATAACCTAATTTTTCCCCTAAGACCCCCCCTGCAAGCGGTAAAATAAATAATAAAGCAGTTAAGGCAGCAAATAGATCATATGCTTCACGCATTGATACATTACTTACTTTGATCAAATATAAAACAAGCAGTGAAATAATGGTTCCAAAGGTGAAACAATAAAGCATCGTCGCTACTGCTAAAATCCAAAACCCCAAGGGTTGTCTAAAAATATTTGGCATTTTCTAATCCTTAAGCTTACAATTTTTTCAATGTAGCAAGTTAGAAATTTAAAAGCAATGATGTTTTTTGAATCAAGCTGGTATATGTACATCAAAAGTCGAAATTAGGATGACGTCTACGAGTACGAAGCATTTATAGCTTATAATACCGGGCCTATCCTTGCTTGGGTCTTTGTGTCTACGTTTATTGCGCCATGGTATGCTCGCCCTCATTTAGCATCTGCTATTTCTGAAGTAGCTGTGATTGGCGGCGGGCTTGCTGGGATATCGCTTGCTTATCAGCTCACGCAAAGGAATATTCATGTTAGAGTTCTTGATAGCGCAATGGCATTACCTACCGGCGCTTCAAGCAATCAGGTTGCTTTGATCAGGCCACAGCTTTCACCGGACAATAATCTTTTGGATCAATATTACACTGCTGCTTTTTCATACTTTTTACAATTTATTTCAGTTTATCCTGAACTTATTTTAAGCCAGGGCATTTTAGAATTAAGCCATTCGGAGAAAATGCACAAACGTCATCAACATATTTTAGCCAAGCGTGAATATACCCAATTTGCAAGATATTTAACCGCTGCACAAGCAAGTGCCTTGTCATACCTGCCTTTACAGCATGATGCATTATATCTGCACTCTGCATTTTTATTAGACGTATCGCATTATTACCAAATGCTTACGCGCTTATGCGGTCATAGACTCACGCTTATGACTGATTGCAGGATTGAAGCGCTTACCCGGATTGATCCACACTGGCATATTAGCTATCAAGAATGCCAGCAACAAACCTATAAAAAACTACAGGTGGATGCAGTAATTTTTGCAAATGGCCATCAAGGTTTTGCTGATTTCATTGATACGACTACATTAATCCCTTGCCCTGGACAATTAAGCTTGATGCAACCTGCTAGGCCAATCCCGCTCAAACATACTTTAAGCTTTGAACGCTATTTAACGCCCTGCTTGCATGAGCGGCATATTCTAGGCGCCAGCTTTCGGCATCATAATGATATTGAGGTTAACACTAATGATCATGTGCAGAGCTTAAATTATTTAAAAAAGATTGTATCCGAGCTTTATCAACCCTTATCTTTGGCACCTGTACAATTTTGGTGTGCGATGCGTACCACGAGCCTGGATCACTTGCCTTTGATTGGAGCTGTACCCACTAAAGCAGCATGGATGCATGATTATGCGCGCATTCGCTATGGAGATTTTCGTACACGTCAATATCCGGTGTGCACTTATTATCCAAATTTATTTATGAGTTTGGCACATGGCTCTAAAGGTGTACTTTCAAGTTTTTATGCTGCGAAAATTATTGCAGACTTACTCACTAACCCTAAACCTACAATTAATGCTCAACTTTGGCAGGCATTACATCCTGCGCGCTTTTGGTTGCGCTGGCTCAAAAAAATCAATTAAACTTTACTTCATGCCTATAGCTTTTTAAAGTGCGACTCACCTCATCATTTAAATGTATCGCCCACGTAGGATCTAATTTTAAAGTAACTTCGGCATCATTGTTAGTATAAATAAGCTCTATCGGGCAAGAGCCTTTATGGGTTTGAAAAAGTTCTGTTAACGTTAATACCGCGCCACGCTCTGCCTGTTCACTATTAATCCAAATGCGTATGCACTTTGCTTGTCCTGTTTTGTAACTATCGAGTTCATAGATTTTTCGTGCCACCGCACGTAGACCGCCACTGAAATCATCTACACTAATTTCTGCCTCAAACACTAATAGGGCTTCAGGTTTTAACAAATCTTGGTACTCATCCATAGTGTCACTAAAGCAAGTGACTTCCATTTTTTGAGTAAAATCTTCAACACTTAATATCAGTAAATGTGAACCTTTTTTAGTTTTAATGCGCCTAATATCCGTGATAATTCCACCAAATTTTGTGCTCTCATTACGTCCGGTAATTTGTAAGTCTCGAATTGGCTTTAGATGCAGTTCACGAAATAAATTACGGTATTCATCTAAAGGATGACCGGATAAACACCAGCCGAGTACTTGTTTTTCTAACATCACACGCTCGTACACTGAAAACTCTGAGACCATTAACCAAGCTCGTTCTGTTTTTTGTGTATCGCTACGTGCATCCATGCCAAAAAAATCTTCTTGACCAATCGCGGC
Organism: Gammaproteobacteria bacterium; assembly: GCA_020050355.1. GTDB lineage: Bacteria > Pseudomonadota > Gammaproteobacteria > Francisellales > CACEW01 > CAIQBE01. The sequence goes on from JAGVKT010000041.1 coordinate 21,640, forward strand.
AGCGCGTTCATGCTGATCTGCCTGTTGCATTGCGAGCTCTAAAGTTTTTAATAAAGTTGCTCGGTTCGGACCTAAAGCATCGAGTGCACCGCTTGCAATTAAAGCTTCTAATACGCGTTTATTTATTTTCCTTAAATCTGAACGTTGACATAAAGCAAATAAATCTTCAAATGGGCCCTGTTCACGTTCATTGAATAAAAAATCAATTGCCGCCCGACCCACACCCTTAATAGCACCTAGGCCATAACGGATTGTTTGCGTATCAACCACTTTAAAAGCATACTGACTTTGATGAATATCAGGCGGCAATATTTTTAAATGCATTTCTTTACATTCATCAATAAAACCGACAATCTTATCGGTATTATCCATATCAGAAGATAAAACCGCGGCCATAAATGCGGCAGGATAATGGGCCTTTAAATAGGCAGTTTGATACGCGAGCAAAGCATAGGCTGCTGAATGTGATTTATTAAAACCATAGCCTGCGAATTTTTCCATCAAATCAAAAATGGCATTTGCTGTTGCTTCGTTGATCTGATTATTTTTAGATCCTTCTATAAAAATACTACGCTGCTTTGCCATCTCTTCAGGTTTTTTCTTTCCCATGGCACGGCGCAATAAATCTGCAGCACCCAGAGTATATCCTGCTAACACCTGTGCAATTAACATCACCTGTTCTTGGTATAAAATAATGCCATAAGTGGGTTTTAAAATAGCTGCTGTTAGTGGATGTGGATATTCAATTTTGGCATGACCATGTTTACGTTGGATAAAATCATCAACCATTCCTGATTGCAAAGGACCAGGACGAAACAAAGCTACTAAAGCAATAATATCTTCAAAACAATCGGGTTTCAGGCGTTTAATTAATTCTTTCATACCCCGAGACTCTAATTGAAATACCGCTGTGGTCTCGCCTTTTTTTAATAAGTCATAAGTTTTAACATCATTTAACGGAATTAGATTTATATCAAATTTTTTATTTTGTTCAATTTTATGAATAGTATTTAATGCTTCTTGAATAATAGTCAGATTGCGCAAACCTAAAAAATCAAACTTCACAAGGCCCACGGACTCTACGTCATCTTTATCATATTGGGTAACAATCTGCTTGCTGTCTTCTTCACAATAAATTGGGCTAAAATCCGTTAAACTTGAAGGCGCAATCACTACACCACCCGCATGCTTACCTACATTTCTGACTGTACCTTCTAACCTTAAAGCCATATCAATTAGATTTTTAACATCCTCTTCAGCTTCATAACGCTTTTGTAGTTGTGGTTCTTGCGTTAACGCTTGTGTTAATGTCATACCTAAATCAAGAGGAATTAATTTAGCAATTCCATCTACAAATCCATAAGGTAAACCCAAAACACGCCCTACATCACGCACTACAGCTTTTGCAGCCATAGTACCGAAAGTGATAATCTGCGATACTGCCTGGCGGCCATACTTTTCTGCTACGTACTCAATCACACGATCGCGACCATCCACGCAAAAATCGACATCAAAATCAGGCATTGAAACACGTTCAGGATTTAAAAATCGCTCAAAAAGTAAATCATAAGGCAAGGGATCTAAATCGGTAATATTTAAGGCATAAGCTACAATAGATCCAGCACCTGAACCCCTGCCTGGACCGACAGGAACACCGTTGTTTTTAGACCATTGAATGAAATCTGCAACTATTAAAAAATAACCACTGAAACCCATTTTAATGATGACATCAAGTTCAAGCGCCAGGCGCTCATGATATTTTTTTGCCTCTTCGGCATATTTTTCTTGATCTGCATGCGCCAAAATAATTTTTAAACGTTTTTCTAAACCATCGTATGAAACTTTTTTAAAATATGCTTCTTCCGTTAACTCAGGGGGGGTAGGAAAGCTTGGTAAAAATACTTTTCCTAAAGTGAAATGTAGATTGCAACGCTTGGCAAGCTCCACAGAATTTTCTAGTGCCTGCGGCAAATTAGCAAAATGCTCAAGCATATAAGCTTCATCGACAAGATATTGACGTTGAGAAAAATTTTTTGGCCGATTAGGATCTTCAAGCGTGTAGCCTTTATTAATAGCAACGCGCACTTCGTGCGCCATAAAATCTGCATCTTTTAAAAAATAAGAAGGATGGGTTGCTACGACCGGCAAACCCATTTGTGCTGCAAGCGGGAGCACCTGTGATATATAGGATTCTTCCTCACGCATTCCTAACCGAGCGATTTCAAGGTAAAAACGATCCTCAGAAAAAACTTTTAACCAAGACGCTAATAATTTTTTTGCTGTAGCGAGCTCACCCTTTAACAGCCAAGGTGTCAATTCACTTTCAAGTCCGCCTGAGAGCGCAATTAAACCCTCACAGGCTTCAGCAGTAAGCCAATTTTTGTAGAGCAAAGGAATACCATCAACCCGAGCGCTTTCAAGATATGCCTTAGAAATTAGCTGTGTTAAAGATTTAAACCCTTTTTGATTTTGACACAATAAGGTAAAACGTGCGGGTTGCTTATCTGTTTGCAATAAGAAATCACTGCCAAAAATTGGTTTAATTTCAGCTGCGAGCGCTTCTTTATAAAATTTAATCGCTGCAAAAGCATTACACTCATCAGTTAACGCAAAGCTTGGGAAGCCTTGATTTTTAGCCTCTGACACCAATGCAGAGATGGTTCCTAACCCTGAAACTACTGAATACTCAGAATGAACTCGTAAGGGGACATAACGCGGAGCCATATATGGTATTTTCCCTTAAACTAAATAGAAAAATAAATTAAAAAAATAAACGCCAAGGCCCACATCATTAAATGAATATCTTTGAGTTTTCCATGAGCGACCTTTAGAATTACATACGAAATAATGCCGATACCAATACCATCAGCAACAGAAAAACTTAAAGGAATAATCAGTAAAGTCATGACTGCAGGAATCAACTCGGTGGGCTCATTCCACGCAACATCTGCAAAAGGTTTTACCATTAAACAAGCTACATAAAATAAAGCACCCGCAGTTGCAAAAGAAGGAATACCTGCCGCAAATGGTGCAAAAAATAACATGAGCATAAAGCAACCTGAAATAACTACGGCTGTTAGCCAGGTCTTTCCACCTGCTTTAATACCCGCAGCGCTTTCGATATAAGGTGATAAAGTTGAGACACCAATATAACCAGCGGCAATAGTTGCAAAACTCTCTGCCAATAAAGCGCGGTTAATAACTTTTGCTTCATCTTGTGGATTTTTAAAACCAATAAATTTAGTTAATCCTAATAAAGAACCTGTGCTATCAAAAAGCGCAATGATCACAAATGTAAATAATACCGGAAATGCTTGCATATTTAATAAAGGCTTAATGCTGAGTGCATTCCAGCTCATTAAATTAAAATGTGGCATCGCAAATAAACCAGAAAAATGATTTAACTTTAAAAGATCACCAATGATCGCAACTACTAAAATACCGATCAACATTGCGCCCTTTATTTGATGGCTATCCAAAATAGCAATTAATAAAAATCCTAAAAAAAATAAAACAATTTGCGGATGAATTAAATATCCTAAGGTCACTAAAGTATGATCGTCGCTTACGATAACGCCTACGTTTTTAAGCGCGATAAAACCAATAAAGAAGCCGATTCCTGCTGCAAGTGCCAAACCTAAAGATTTTGGGATTGCAGCAATGATGTATTGACGGATCCGAGTCAAGGTAATGAATAAAAAAATTAGACCTGCTACAAAGACACAACCCAAAGCAGTTTGCCAGTGATAGCCTAATTTACCGACCACAACAAAGCAAAAATAAGAAAGCAAACCCAAGCCCGGTGCTAAGCCGATAGGTAAATTAGCCCAGAGACCAACACCTAAAGTCGTTAAACTCGCAATTAAACATACCCCTATAAAACTGCTCTCGAAATCCATGCCTACACTTGCATACATGTTAGGCGCAACGACTATAATGTAAGCCATCGTAAAAAATGTTGTTAGTCCTGCAAGCAACTCTTGCCTGACAGAAGAATGATGCGCTTTTAAATAATGTTTAAGTGCAGAGGATAAAGACGTCATTGATTGACCTCGCTGCCTGTTTAATGGTCGGGACGAGAGGATTTGAACCTCCGACCACATGCACCCCATGCATGTGCGCTACCAGGCTGCGCTACGTCCCGAAGATTCGGAATCATACGGTAATTGTATTTAAAAAGCAATGACGGCCGCAGCTGAAAATTGCCTGCGATCCGTATTTTACTTTCAAAAACATTAGAGATATTTTAATTTATTTTTTTATAAGAATCTGCACCAATAACATTAGAACTCCAATTAATGCCATCAGGATTTTTTACTTGACTTGTATCTAACCATAACATACGAATACGATCTTTTTGCGCTGACATATTGCCAGTCATTGCTATTACCTGTTGGCAATGCGGAAAATTTACCGTTACGGTCAGAGCGCTGCCATTATAATAACCTAAAATAGGTAGTGGCACGCCTATGTCTTGTGCACAATTACCTACTGCTGTAGTAAAAGTGCCGGTTAAAGTTCCGGTATTGCCTTCAGTTGGATTAAATATCAATGCCAGATTTGAACCGCGTTGATTTTTATAAATGAGCATTTGATGATCTGCTGCTTGAGCAACATTGTTCAACATCAAACTACAAAGACCTAAAGCAAAAAATAATTTCTGTACTTTTTTCATAAAGCACTCCTTGTAATGAATTGTTCTTTTATTTTACCTGATCAATTCAGCAATTACATTCATGCACACATTATTATTTTAAGAAGTTTGCTTAAAAATATGACTCAACTCACGCAAATGCACAGCAATTTTAATGGGATTGACAATTTTAAAACATTACGATTATGATGGAAACCTAAAATGTTAAAAATATAAAAATAAAATTATTTTTTTAGGTTTTAACGCTCAATTTTTAAAAAATATGGTGACCATCTTAAATTAAGGATAAAAAAATGGCTAAAGCAAATTCTACAAATTCTAATGAAGGGGACTCCGTGTTATTTAATGGTATTGTAATGCTAGTTATTTTGTTGTCTGTTTATACTACCATTTATTTTCGCTGCTCTACCCATAAAATCCCTTTGGCTATTTTCAACCACATAGCTCCAGAGCGTATCCGACCTCAAATGTACACTCCGATTGAACTTCTTTCTATGCTAATAGGCTCTATACTTGGATTGGCTGCATCAGCTCTCTTTGTAAAAACTGTACTTTTTCCAGATCTCCCCAAGGGCTTTTATCAAACTGATCTGCCCACTACTTTAATAACAGGCCTTCTATTCTGCGGAGCCAACATTATCGGAGCCCATATAGCAGTCGGAGCTGGAGCGGGACTAGGGTTTAGAGCAGGTAAAGCTATTAAAAATGAATGTGTCAGACGTGACATGGAAAGAGCATAAGCCACTCACTATTTCAGGAAGTTAGCCAAGATTGTAGTTTAGTACCAACCCCATATTAAAATGGTGCCGAAGGAGAGACTCGAACTCTCACGGGTTGCCCCACCACCCCCTCAAGATGGCGTGTCTACCATTTCACCACTTCGGCATTAGGTTGGAAATCATAATAGGTTTTAAGTTTTTTGTCTATACCAAACGACCTGAAAATGTGAATCAAAAATTGAAATCAACATTAACTTTAAAATCATATTAAAAAATCCCGCACCGACGTTATTCTAAAAACTTGCCAATAATAATATATTATTGTATTATTAATGTGATTAATTAATATATTTTTACAAAAATATACTAGTATTTATTAAGAATAATTTATGGCCAGCGCTCCGTACACCGAAGATGAATATGCCAGAGATTTTAAATTTTCTGAATCCTCTCTGACTAAGAACAGCACTATTTTTCTTTTTGAAGCTATTTGTGCTGAAGATGTCTTAAGTATTGCGAAACTACTTGTATCTCCTACTATAAACGTGAATGAACGCTTTAGTTATCGCGACCACGAAACTACGTTATTGCATGTTGCAGCTAAAACTGGAAATGCTTTAATTACTGAGCTATTAATTATGGCTGGTGCAAATCTTGATGCCGTTGACCAAGAAGGACATAAAGCCTCAAAACTCATAACAACCAGAGCAGTTAGCACGCTTGCTACAGAGGCGATCACTGCAGCCGATACCTCTTCTTTTTCACCTCTTTATCAAGCAGCCGAGCGTGGTGATTTACTTGCAGTTACACACCTGCTTAGGGCTGGCACAAAATGCGATGGTTACGATGAAAGAGCGCCTCTTTACATTGCAACTATTAAGCGTCATGCTCTTATCGTAGAATTACTTCTAGCACAAGGAGTTTTTGTAGACCCTGTAGATCGAGCTTCTGGCTTTACTCCTTTTGATTTTGCATCCAGGAATAATACAGAAATAGCACCACTGCTACGTCGTGCAGGTGCTAAGGTTAGAAGATCTGAAAGTGTTAAACCTATTACCACACCTCCTCTCCGTTTATTAGTTATGACAAATAATCTATCACGGATAGAACAACTCCTTAGGGAAAATGCTATTGATCCGGACCTTGCTGAAATTGATGGTTTATATCCCCTACATATAGCAGTTATGCAAAATAATGTTCCTATGATAAAACTACTGCTTAAATTTGATGCAAATGTTGACGTTACAAATTTTGAACTCATGACACCACTACATTTGGCAATTGACCTAAAATGCTCATCAGAAGTCATTGAAGCACTTTTTACTGCAAAAGCCCTACCCTCATTAACTAAACTTGATATTTATTTGAGCACACCGTTGCATGTTGCGGTTATAAGAAACTATGCTGCCGCAGTAAGATTATTATTGGAACACGGTGCCGATCCAAAAATTCCTTTTGGTGATCCTGAACATCCGGAATGGACGCCACTTTTTCTTGCGACTCAAGCACCGGCTATTAATCAAACTATAATAGATTTATTAAAAACCCATGGCGCAGCCACCCCAGACTCTGCAACATCAGCGATGTTACGTTGTGCTATTGAAAGACCACCTATCTCACGCTCTGCAACAGCTGTGAACTTGTGGGCTGGCGCAGGTGCTGGTGCGGGAGCAGGAGCACATGCTAGCCCTACTCGCGCTGCAACATCAGCGATGTTACGCCTTTAGTAATGGTAGTAAACACTCGCATTTTGAAGTGCGTCTGATATAATTCTGCTCTTAAGTTATTCACCCGCTGGTAACGAACCTCGCTTATGAAAACTTTTTTTGATATCTGCGCTTTTTTGAGTGTTCAAACAAACATCAGTAAAAATTTTAACCTTCAAGGCTTAACTATTGATTCTCGGACTGTTCAGCCTAATGACATTTTTTGTGCATGCGTAGGCGCACAGCATGATGGACATGATTATGTAGCAGCAGCAATTCAACAAGGTGCTGCGCTAATTCTTACAGAAAAAGCATTAACCATTACGTCATCAGTTCCAGTGATTATTATCCCTAAATTAACGCAGCGTTTAAGCGCTTTGGCAGCTTGGTTTTATGATACGCCCGCGCGCAAATTAAAAATTATTGGTGTAACCGGCACTAATGGCAAAACCTCAACGACGCATTATCTTGCACAATTTTTGCATTTATTAGGACATAAAACTGCTGTGATTGGAACCTTAGGAAACGGCGTTTGGGGACAGCTTCATGAAAGTATTTTTACTACACCAGAGCCCGTGGGCCTGCAACGACAACTTGCCGATTTTGTAGCTGATGGCATTGAATATGTGTGTATGGAAGTTTCTTCACATGCTTTGGCATTAAAGCGTGTACAAGATCTTAATTTTGTAAGTGCAGTTTTTACGAATCTTACTCAAGATCATTTGGATTTTCATGGCACGATGGAAAATTACGCACAAACTAAAGCACAATTTTTTGCTTGGCCACAATTAAAAACTATTATTCTAAATCGAGATGATCCTTATTATGTCACCATGCTTCAACAGGCCACCCTGCAAAGCAAAGTTTATTTTTACAGTCTTTCAGATTCTGATGAGATGTTTGTTTATGCAGATGGTTTGACTTTAGCAACACAGGGACTAAGCTTCACGCTGCATTCGCCCTGGGGACAAGCGCTTATCAAAACGCAATTATTAGGAAACTTTAATGTCAGCAATCTTTTAGCGGCGTTTACTACTTTGCTGAGCCTAGATTTTTCTTTAGCGCAATTAGCGCCCTTAAGCAGTTTGATCCAGCCAGTCAGAGGCCGCATGGAAGTTTTACGCTATCCCCATTTACCTTTGGTGGTTATTGATTATGCACATACGCCCGATGCTTTAGAAAAAGCACTGACTGCACTTAAAAGCTATCATTGTCCTCTCTGGGTGGTGTTTGGTTGCGGTGGCAATCGTGACCCGGGCAAGCGCCCGTTAATGGCTGCGATTGCCGAACAATTTGCTGAACAAATTATTGTTAGTGAAGATAACTCTCGCTTTGAAGATCCTGAAAAAATTTTTGCTGATATCTTTAAGGGTTTTAAAAATCCTCAGGCAGTACAGCTCATTCCAATGCGTGCGGCAGCAATTACTTATGCGCTCACGCATGCGCCAAAAAATGCCATCATCCTGCTTGCTGGTAAAGGCCACGAAACTTATCTTGAACGTCTTGGTCAAAAAGAACCTTTTGATGAACGTGTGGTGCTTAAAAATTTTGTAGCAACAAGTTCCTAATTAACATCTTCGAGGCTCATTAAGCCAGAGTTATAATCATATGCAAAGATCTCGGCATAACGCCCCCAATCAATCATGGTTGCTAAGACCCGTTTTGCTTCATCTTCAGTAAAATAAGCCTCTAGCTCTTGTTCAAATTCTTTTTCAGAAACTTTTTCACCATGTGCTGCTTGGAGTACACTATGAATATGTTCTGCTAAAGGAATATGCGCGAGCAATAATTTGGCAAAGAGAATTTTTTTATTGGTAATATCCGCATTCAAGAATTCTTGGCCTTCTGCCGTCATGGCGATATCACCTTCAGAAACATGTGCTAACTGCAATAAGGATAAAGCTTCTAGCACTGGAAAGAGATCATCAATATTTAAACGAATATAATCCGCAAGTAAGGGCAAATCAACTGGACCTTTTTGTTGTAATTCTTCAACAGCTTCAAGCAAACCAATGAGCTCAGCAATTCCCACATCAGGTAAGCGATAATCAAAGCCCACTTTAGTTTGAATACGTACGTGCGCTTTAATTGTTCCAAGTCTTTGGCTGGTCATCATTTTATAGACATCATCAATTAAAGTCAGTACTTTAGGATCCTGGCTATTGCGTGGTTGCGGCAAATTAATTTTTAACTCACCTTTAATACAACCTGGATTACTGCCAAATACCAATACGCGGTCGGCCATTAAAATGGCCTCTTCAATATTATGCGTTACAAATAAAATTCCTTTCATTTGCGTATCCTGCGCATGCCATAATTCCATTAAGTCGTTACGCAAGCTTTCTGCTGTCAACACATCAAGGGCAGAAAAAGGCTCATCCATTAATAATAATTGGGGCTCGGTTACTAACGCACGCGCAAAGCCTACGCGTTGGCGCATACCACCCGAAAGCTCTTTGGGATAAGCACTTTCAAAACCGTCCATCCCGATTTTATCGATGGCCTTGAGTGCGCGTTCACGGCGAATGGCTGCAGGGATTTTTTGAGCCTCTAAACCTAATTCGACATTTTGTAATACCGTTAACCACGGCATCAAAGCAAAACTTTGAAAGACCATCGCAATTCCCTGAACAGGCCCATATACGGGCTGGCTCTGATACATGACCGTACCCTGGCGTGGCGCTATTAGGCCGGCTAAAATTCGTAATAACGTTGACTTACCTGACCCAGATTGTCCCAGTAGTGCAACAATTTCGCCATTTTCCATTTTAAAATTGACTTGCTCAATGACATGTAATGGTTGACCGTCAGGCTTATCAAAATAATGACTGATATTGTTTAATTCAATAAGGCTCATATTTTTATTCCTATAATGCAAAACGCTCTTCAGCATAGCGGTATAAACGCCGCCAAAATAATAAATTAATCATGGTGACCCAAAGACACATAACCACTACTCCTAAAGCCACCTCTTCAAAATTACCACTAACGGTATTTTCAGTAATATACGCGCCCAGGCCATGCGCAATTAAAGTGGTATGCCCCCAACTTACGACTTCGGCAACAATACTTGCGTTCCACGAGCCGCCAGAAGCGGTAATTGCGCCGGTGACATAATAAGGAAAAATTGCTGGAATTAAAAATCGCCGCCATTTTAATAATCCTGAAAGATGCATATTCTCTATCGCTAACTTTAATTCTTTGGGAATGGTCATGGCTCCTGCGATCACATTAAATAAAATATACCATTGTGTACCCAAGACCATTAAAGGTGCTGTCCAAATTTCAACGTTCAAATTAAATTTTAAAATAAAAATTACAAAAATTGGAAAAAATAAATTTGCCGGAAATGCTGCAAAAAATTGTGCTATCGGCTGAATGATACGCGCAAGCTTGGGCCGTAAACCAATGTAAACCCCGATGGGCACCCAAATGCAAGAACATAACAAAATTAATACAAATACTCTTAAAGCCGTGAAACTTCCCAACATAAACACATAAAGCGTTTCTTTCAGCGGTACGCCTTTATAAATAAAATGTGCGAGATAATAACCTGCAACTATTACTAAAATCACTACCGCGCCGTACCAAAATATATCTTTAATTCGCTTCTGGGTGCTATTAAAAGTCGTAGGGTAAACGTGAGCGTGCCCTAAATTAAGCTGGGTAAATATAAACCAAACATTTTTTATTTTTCTGCCTATCATGACCATAAGCTCAGAGCGTAATAATAGATTTAATATCCATGACTCACTTTCTTCATCGGGGATATCCGTCAAGCGAAACTTATGTGACCAAGCCACCAGAGGTCGAAACATCAACTGATCATAAATTAAAATAACCAAAAACATGGTAGCAATTGCACCAAAAATAGCAGTACCATTTTTTTCACTAATGGCTAAAGCAATGTAGGAGCCTATCCCAGGCAAAGTGATGTATTGATTTGCCACCGAAATCGCTTCAGCCGCAACAATAAAAAACCAGCCTCCTGACATTGATAACATCGCATTCCATAATAAACCCGGAATTGCAAAAGGTACTTCTAAGCGCCAAAAACGCTGCCAACCGTTGAGGTGATACATTCTTGCTGCTTCGACAAGTTCACTTGGAACAGTACGTAATGATTGATAAAAACTTAAAGTCATATTCCATACTTGTGAAGTAAATACTGCAAAAATAGCAGCGCATTCCGGTCCAATCATAGAATTAGGAAATAAAGAAATAAAACCAACTACCGTAATTGATAGGTAGCCCAAAATAGGAACTGATTGTAAAATATCAATGACTGGAATAAGAATTTTGCCGGCGCGCTCGCTTTTAGCGGCAAGCGTTCCGATGGTAAAAGTAAATAGCAATGACAATAGCAGTGCGATAAACATTCGCAATACTGTTTCTAACGCATAAAAAGGTAAATTTTTATAAGCCAAAGAGATTGGAATCACTTGCCCTAAATGAAAAGGCAAAGACATTTTAGCGCCACCGTAAGAGATCAAGACTAGAACTGATAAAACCAAGATGAGCGCGACTGCATCCCAAATATTAGGACGGATCCAAATATTTGCTTGCGCAAAAAGTCGTTTGGATAGCGCCATGCTCTGCTACCGAGTTTTAAATTGCCTCATTTTATCCTTTTATTTTTTTTGAGTATATACCAAACGTGATTCAAGATGCGAAGTTAATTTCACTTCTCCCTGAGGTTTAACTGTCCGGAATAAAAGC
>JAGVKT010000037.1 GCA_020050355.1 Gammaproteobacteria bacterium
AGTTACCGGGCGTAGCAAGACTACGCCCCTACGGCATGGCATTTGATTTTGGGACAAACAGTGAAATTTTCACGTCAATTTTTTGTATAACTTCGCATTTTGGAGTGCGTTTGGTATATACCCATCCTACTTCAAATTACTGGTTTTTAACTTCTATTTTTGCTGTTTAATAAATCTTCTTCGGTCCGCAATAGGCTGGCTATTACGTACCTCCTCGATAATTTATTATACAACAAAACTATTTGTTAAAATTCCAGTGGCTTGAAGTACGATGAGCATAGAAATGGCTCATTGGTAATTTTTATTTTCTTTCTTTATAATTTTGTTTTCATTTAAAAAGTTTTTATGCAGCGCTTTTTTGCTTTTGCGGGCTTGGGTCTTTTGGCTTTTTTGGGCTGTGCGAATGCTACAGAATTGCTGCAACAAACTCCTAGCCAGATCAGCGTTGATTATCTCAACATCAACATGCCTAATGGGCAGCGGCCTATGGGTTTGGTGGGATTACATTTTGATGCGAATTTATTACCCATTAAAGATTTTTATACGGGCGTGGGCACGTATGGCGCTGTTAATGGCCAACAAGGTGGATTTTTTACTTTAGGCATTGATAATAATTATCGGCCACATTTGTATGGACCGCTTTATCTCAACCTCGGACTTTATCTCGGAGGTGGTGGTGCGCGCTCGGCACAGACGGGTGGGGGATTAATGGTCATGCCTTATGCGGGCTTGGGTTATGCCTTCGAACATTTTTTGTTGACGCTCAACTATAGCAATGTGAATTTTCCTACGGGGCAAATCAGTGGTAGTCAGGTGCTTTTGGGCATTACTCTGCCACTGGACTTTGATTATTTTACCCCTTCACAAACTTACCGTCGGCTTAATTATAGTTCTTTACGCTTGCCACAACATACTTATGGAGCAATTCATCCCTTTTATGTTAGCCCTCTGGCACAAATGTATCAGCTACCCTCAGCGACACAAAATCTTAACGGGCAGACTTTGGACACGCATCTTGGTTTAATTGGGTTTGAAGCGGGACGATATTTTTCACAAAATTTTTATGGTGCTGTGCGTACTTTAGGCCTGATGCACGGTAATGCCAATGGCTATATGAATGTCCTCTTGGGTCCTGGCTACCAATTACCGCTTGGGACTTCTGGCCTCTACTCTATCACCGATGTGATGGTTGGTTCTGGTGGCGGTGGTGAAATTAATATTCAAAATGGTTTTTTAACTGAAGTCGATACGGGCCTTGCGTGGCAGATTACACCAAGTTTTGCGCCTAAATTTATGATCGGTTATTTGGTCGCGCCTAGCGGTGGCTTTCATACTTGGGTTTATACTGTGGGTTTAAATTATAATTTTGGTATTTTAGGCAGCACTGATCTTTATAAAAGCAGCCTTAACAATGACCAGTTTACTCTTAAAAATTGGCGCGTCAGCATTAATAATCAAACTTTATTTAATCCACAACGAAACAGCACCGATACGGGCAATATTAATTCTGTAGAAGCGCATCTTGACCAATTTTTGAGTCCTGCTTATTTTGTTAGTTATCGTGCGGCTTTCGCCTATCAAGGTCAACATACGGGCGGTATGGCTGAGGGCATGATTGGCCTAGGCTGGCAACATAACTCCTTTTTTAGCTTCTCAAGATTAGAACCCCATATCGCCTTTTTGCTAGGCGCAATGGGCGGCGGCAATATGTCTGTTGGCGGTGGCTTGATTGTAGAACCTGAAGTAGGTTTTACCTATGCGCTTACACCTCTCTTGGGCTTTGATGTTGCCGGAGGGCGCATGATGAGCATACAGCAGAATCTTAATAGCAATGTCCTCACTGCAGGGCTCTCGATGCGTTTTGGTGAAGCACAAAAATTACCTTTTTAGAATGCTTATTTTAATGTGGAATTGTTATAACATTTAAAGCGGATCGCGCCCTTCCAAAAAAAACTGGTATCGCAGAATCTTAATTGCTGGTAATGTGCTTGATTGAAACTTGGATCTTCGCTAATTGCTTTTTTTAGCGCTTCGGGATCGGTTTCAGGGTTAAAAAAATCAATCTGTAATTTATCGATCTTAAATTCATGTGGGAAGTTCTTTTTTACATATTGACGGAATAAACTTAATAGCACTTTTAGGACATCGATGTGATCTTGAATTTTTCCTTTAAACCTGCCCTCTTCAGCCGCATTCGCCAATAATTTTAAACTGCTGTAAAGTATGTTCTCGCCCTTTAAAATATCAAGTGGAGCGATTTGCATGATGTCGGGATAATATTCTATTTTATACAGCTTGATCATGATCTCTTGGATTTCTTTGTATGGCAAAAAACACTCATGGGTCACAGGAATAAATCCGGGTGAAATGCCTTCGGCCACTTTTAATATCTCTTGAAAAAAGTAATAAATATAAGGTTTGAATTTATAATTTTTTTGGGTGATTAGATTAATAAAACCCTGCCAAACAAAATCTAATTGTCGCTGTGAAATTAATGGTTCGGCCTTCCACCAATAAAAATTTTGTAAATATGATTTAAACTTCAGCCATTTCTGATCATACGCAATTTTATTAACCCATGCTCTAGGTAGAATTAATACTGAGACTTGCCAGTCAGGACAAAATTTTTGTTGAATAATTTTAAATAATTTCCATTGATAATTATGCCAAGTAATCTCATTGGTAACGCTATTATCTAATTGTAAATTATGTTTTAATTTTTGAAAGGCTACTTGATCTCTAATTTTATTAAGCAGAAAGCAGGTCCGCACACCTGCGCTCAAATTACGTATAAAGCGTTTCTCTTTACCAATTAATGTGCTGATAAATTCAAAAATACCAATAAACTCGCCTGGTTTGAACATGGTAAGCGCATGCGAGACACCTTCATTTTCTAAAAAAACTTCAATCCAGTTATTGAGTACTAAAAATAGCGGGATGCTGTCGTAATTAAGATGCTGCGCCATTTCAGGAGGAGCGCTCTCTATATTAAATTGACCTTGTTTTACGATCAGATCGGTATAGTTATATGTTGCTAAAATAAGTTTTTCGTCGTCTGGAGCAACTATGGATTCTAATAATTCATAAGCTTCTTTATTGATGCTATGAACTGCTGACCTCACTTCTGACCATGACCTAAATTCAAAGCTCATTGTTATGACTATACTTTCAGGGCTTTTTGCTATGATAGCACAGATTTCTTGCGAACGTAAAAAAACCGTCCGGAGACGGTTTTAAAATAAACAAGCTTCTAGCTTTATTTGCTGGGACTATTTACAGCAGGAGCACCGCCACCATTGGCAGCAGCATTCATCATCATTGCTTGTTGCATTTGCATGCCTTCAAATTGGGCTTTTAAGCCTGAATGAATATCAAATAAAACTAAAGTCAAACCTAATAAGGCTGTAATTTTAAAAACTTGTAAAATTACTTTTAAAATACGTTGCAGACCACAGCACACGCATTTTTTGCCATCTTTACACCAACCACAGCTATTGTTTTCACATCCCATTTCAGTCTCCCGGTTATTGATAGTACAAAAAAAACATGAGTAGCATAGCACTAAATAATAGCGTGTGCCACTATGTTTAACTGTCCGGAATAATTTAAACCTAGTAATAAAGTGATTTCAACTATTGAAGCCTTAATATTTGAATCAAAAGTCGAAATTAGGGTGATAGCATTCACAATCCTCCACGGAGTCGTCCCCGTAAACATCATCCTGTGGGCCTGAAGCGCTAGCACTACTGTCCGGAGAAAATGGTAAGACATTCTCCCCTTCCTTTGTATATGATGTTGTTGAATAACGATGGA
>JAGVKT010000092.1 GCA_020050355.1 Gammaproteobacteria bacterium
CTTATGAGCTTTGAAGCCCCACAGTTACCGGGCGTAGCAAGCTACGCCCCTACAGCATGGCTTTTGATTTTGGGATAATTGGAATAAACAGTGAAATTTGTACGTTAATTTTTTTTGATAACTTCGCGTTTTGAAGTAAGATAGGTACATGACCCAAACTTTTAAACGTGCATTGCTTCATTCATTATTTTTTCATGCTTTGATTATTTTTAGCTTATTGGGATTGTGGAAATTTTATCAGCCCAAAGGCTTGGCATTTACACAAACGCAACCCATTGAACAGAGCTACTTAGCTTATCAAGCACCACAAAATAGCGCTTTGGTGGCGGTGCGCATGCCTATCTCTAGCATTGCTTCTCAGCATGAAACTATTGGATTCAAACAAGGTTCTGCGCAGCACTTGCAGGTTCAGTCTCATCATGAACCCCTTTCTTTACAGCATGCTCAAGATATACAAATGCCTGCGCCTGTGATGGTGCAACGTTTACTAATGCTTGTTGCGGAACGAATCCAAGAACACCTGTATTATCCAAGCATTGCCCAAAATCACATGGAGCATGGTGAGAGTATTTTACAATTTTCTTTATTACCCAATGGACAACTAACAGCGGTAAAACTGGTGACTTCTAGTGGCGTAACTGCTTTAGATCAAGCCGCGTTACAAGCAGTGGCGCAAAGCAATCCTATTGGCCTACCTAAAGATCTAAAAATAACCACTGCATTAACACTACAATTGCCGGTGCATTTTAATATGTGATTGCCCTTGGATCTTAAAGTGCGTTTGGCATATACCAAAATTGGTGCTTTTTTGATATAATAACACCCATAAGGAGTGACTTATGGTTTTTAAAAAAGAAGGTACGCATTTTACCAATAAAGAAGGTAAATTTGACGTCAAAAAACTATTAGCGGCAAGCCCTAAATTTTTGTCTAAATTTATTCACAGAAGTGCGCATGCTGACGCTGATGACACTGGCTCAGGTTCTGGAAATATGGCTACGGCCACTCTCAATGTCCTAGCTGCTATTGCTCATGCTGACCAACGCCCGCATTATACTCCTCATAACAGCCAAGACCTTGTGCAAGATTTGGCAGTCACTGCGCAAAACACCCTTGATCTCTCTGCAGGGCTTAATGTCACGCCTGGCCAAAGCCCTTTCCCTGACCATCAATATCCGAGTGGCGTCAATCCGAATGCAGCTAAAAAATCCAATATTCGAGGCGATGATACTGCTCAGAATTCTGACCCAAAAAATCACGACGGAGATGCATGAGCCGCATTTTCGGATGAAGCAAAATTATTTATCAGTCCCGATCATCTAAGCGGAAATTGGCTGAGGTTACAAAATCTTTGATAGTTGGTTTCACGACCGGTTTCTTTTGCGGGCGAATACGGATGCAGCCATTAAAAAATAATGAATGCTTGGGAAAAATTAATTCTTTATCAATATTTAAATTTTCAAAAAGTTTTATAAAACGCGGGTCTTCTTCAATTGCTGGCGTTACATCCGTAATAATCTCAGTACCATTACCCTGAGGATGAAAAAACTCAAATTCTACTTCTTGTAAAGTGCTGTACAAGACGGTATTTTCTAAAGAGATCGGAAATTTATTTTCAAGAACTTGTTGTTTGAAAGAATAAACCAAATTGCGAATTTCCATCAATTCATCAACCGTACGATTGGCGTTAGAGCGCTCAGGAATATGATACAAAAAAGTATGCCGTTGCAATGAATAATAGACCGGATCTGTATGTTGATAATAATCTAATTCCATAAATATCGGTAGATAATAACGGATTCGATAAATATTTAAAAAAATATCGCGCAGCCCACCAATAGGCGATTGGTCATTGCTCTGAGCAGGCACAAAACCAGGGACCTCGCCCATCGCTAACTTAATAATATGCTTTACTGTTTCTACTACAAATGGGGTATTTTTGATGCCCGCGCTTAATTTATCGGTGAAGATTGACCAGATTAAATCATACATCACCTGATTTTGTGAGAACTGGCTAAAGTGCAGTAATTTTTTTGCTAAAGTGAGCTGGATATCTTTATCGTGCATCATCAAATCAAACAAAGGCCGTGTAAATACTAATACTTCAGCATGCCACGGATCTTTAAATTCTGGGGCTTGTGCTAATTCCTTAAACAAGGCCCATTGCTCAGGAAAATGTTTGGGACATAAATATTTTTTATCAATAGTAAAATTTTTACTTAACCGTTCGTTGTATTGCTCGTGCGAAATTTTTGGCAATACCAATAAAGAACGCGAGCCGGCGGTATAACTATAAGCAAAATTTACTGTGTGTGTTTTTTTCTCAGTATAAAAAAGATTATATAATCCAAACATTGCTCCCGCCTTTAAAATCCTTAAGGGGATTAAATGCGAAGGTAGATCAATAAAGCATTCTAAGGAGCCTTTAATGACAGCCATGGTAGGGATAAGATCATTAGGAAATTCTAATAATTTTGCGTACTCCTGCGGTAACTCAGGATCTTTGTAAGTAATAAATTGACCCTGGTATTTGAATTTCAATTTACCAAACTCTACAACGGGATCACCATAAGAATACTGCAACTTTATAAATGGATATTTTATATTGGGTGCATATTTTGCCAGCGCTTCGTAAATATCGGGGAATAAATTTTTAATTTGATCTTTGATATCTTGCCAAGTTATAAGTTCAAAATTATTTGCTTTAGGATCTTTTTGCACTTTTTATTTTTAAATTGATCTTATGCTGCGAATTCTATCACAAACATAAATCATAAAGCGATAGTGGAACTAAGATCGCAAAGTATCTAGTGCCAAATTTAATTTTAAGACATTGACCCGAGGCTCGCCTAACAAGCCTAATTGGCGGGGGTTAATATTGTTGCTGATGAGCTGCTCGATTGTACTTAGAGGTATATTACGTAAGCGCGCAATACGAGGCGCTTGATAATAGGCAGATGCTACCGAAATATCGGGGTCAAGACCACTGCCTGAGCTGGTAATTAAATCAACAGGAATTAATTCTTTTTGGCCTGGATCAAGCTGCTGTAATGTACTGCTGCGCGTTTTTAACAAATTCAATAATTGTGGATTAGTTGATGCTAAATTAGAGCCTCCTGACGCCAAAGCATTATAGGCCGGAACAGTGCTTGAAGGCCGTCCAAAAAAATATTTTGGATTTTGAAAATTTTGCCCGATCATCGCAGAACCAATTACTTCGCCTTGAGCATTTACTAATAAGCTGCCATTTACTTGATGCGCGAATAATAATTTCCCCGTTACGGTCAGCAGCAAAGGATATAAGCCTCCTAACAAGATGCTAAAGAGCAGCATCGCCATAAAACTTTTACGTAATAATTGTAATGCATACGTCATTCTTTATTCCTCAATCAAGCCAAGCCTAATGCGCTTAAAATCATATCAATTAATTTAATGCCTACAAATGGAATGATCAAACCTAAGCCACCATAAATTAAAGCATTTATTCTTAATAATGAGAGCGCTGGCACATGTCGATATTTTACGCCTCTTAATGCTAAGGGAATTAAAAAAATAATAATGAGCGCATTAAAAATAACTGCCGATAAAATGGCACTATGCGGGCTGGATAAATGCATGATGTTTAATGTTTCTAAAACCGGATAAGTACTTGCAAATGCTGCGGGAATAATCGCAAAATATTTGGCAATGTCGTTGGCAATACTGAAAGTTGTTAGCGCGCCACGAGTCATTAATAATTGCTTGCCAATCTCAACGATCTCTAATAACTTGGTTGGATTCGAATCTAAATCTACCATATTTCCGGCTTCTTTTGCAGCTTGCGTTCCGGTGTTCATCGCTAAGGCTACATCTGCTTGCGCCAGTGCCGGTGCATCATTAGTGCCATCGCCAGTCATCGCAACCAAGCGGCCTTCAGCTTGTAAGCCACGGATATATTTTAATTTATCTTCAGGTGTTGCGTTTGCAAGAAAATCATCTACACCCGCTTCTGCAGCGATGGCCGCGGCCGTTAAAGGATTGTCGCCGGTCACCATAATGGTTTTAATACCCATTTTTCGCAATGCAGCAAAGCGCTCTTTAATACCGCCTTTAATAATATCTTTTAAACGAATTACACCTAAAACATGGGCGCCTTCAGCAACCACCAGCGGCGTTTCACCTTGCTGTGCTACTTTGTCCACTAATTGTTTTACTGCAGCTGGGAAAGTTCCGCCTAAATTCTCGATATGTTTTTGCACTGCATCAGCTGCACCTTTGCGAATGCTTCGGCCCGGCACCCCTGGAATATCTACGCCGCTCATACGAGTCTGCGCGGTAAAAGGTACAAAACTTGCTTGTAATTCTGTCAAATCTCTGGCGCGTAAGCCGTGTTTTTCTTTAGCTAATACCACAATGCTTCGGCCTTCGGGTGTTTCATCTGCAAAGGAAGCTAGCTGTGCTGCATCTGCTAATAACTCTATCGTAATGCCGGGGGCTAATAAAAATTCTGTTGCTTGGCGATTACCCAAGGTAATCGTACCCGTTTTATCCAAGAGCAAAACATCAACATCTCCTGCTGCTTCCACCGCGCGGCCCGAAGTAGCAATTACATTGGCACGAATCATTCGATCCATTCCTGCGATACCAATAGCAGAAAGTAAACCTCCAATCGTAGTAGGTGCAAGACATACAAATAACGCAACCAAAACTGTTAAGCCGATAACACCGCCCTGATGCGCCGCATGCACACTATAAATTGAAAATGGTAATAATGTAGCGCAGACTAACAAAAACACTATCGTCAAAGTTACCAGTAAAATATTTAATGCTATTTCATTTGGGGTTTTTTGTCGCTTGGCGCCTTCGACCAAACTGATCATATGATCTAAAAAACTCTCGCCAGGATTGGCAGTAATTCTGATAATAAGCCAATCTGAAAGTACTTGTGTCCCCCCTGTTACAGCATTACGATCACCGCCATTTTCACGAATTACTGGAGCACTCTCACCGGTGATTGCACTTTCATTAACTGAGGCAATACCTAAAATTACTTCACCGTCGCTGGGAATAAAATCTCCCGCTTCGACTAATACGATATCACCTTCATGTAAGTTCGATGAAGATATCAATTTAAAAGGTGCATTTCTTTTAGGTTCGGCTAAGAGTTTGGCTTGCGTATCGCGCCGCGCTTTACGCAAAGTATCTGCTTGTGCTTTACCCCGCCCCTCAGCCATGGCTTCGGCAAAATTTGCACATAAAATCGTAAACCATAGCCATAACATGATCGCTAAAATAAATGTGCTCGATGCATCTTTGATCCCAAAAAAACTTAATATAAACAGCAAAGTGGTAAACCAACAACCGATATAAACGGTAAACATCACCGGGTTTTTAATTTGCTTTTTTGGCGATAACTTTGTTATTGCACCAAGCAATGCTTCTTTTAGAATTTTAGGTTCAAATAAAGAAATTTTTTGAGTTTTATGATTCATAGGTAACCTTAACTACTATATATCTGTAATTCTTCGGTAATCGGCCCCAATACGAGCGCAGGCATAAATGTTAAACCAGCAATGACGATAATCACAAAGATGAGCATTCCTATAAAAAACGAGCTATACGTAGGTAATGTTCCTAAACCCGCAGGAATACTTTTTTTCATTGCTAAAGAGCCCGCAATGGCAAGCACTGGAACCATAACGCCAAAGCGCCCACACAACATTACCAAGCTGCCCAAAAGATTAAAAAAATTATTGTTTGCATTTAAGCCTTCAAAAGCACTGCCATTATTATTTCCCATCGAAGTAAAAGCATATAAGAGCTCTGAAAAGCCATGTGCATCGGAATTACCTAGATTGGCAAGTACTCCTTTGTCGAGTACTGCTATTGCGGTTGGGATCAACACAATCGCTGGCATAATGAGCACCACCAAAGCTGCCATTTTCATTTCAAAAGGCTCGATTTTTTTGCCTAAATATTCTGGCGTGCGCCCTACCATTAAGCCTGCGATAAAGACGGTAATGATCACTAAAATTAACATGCCGTACAAACCAGAACCAATGCCCCCGTACACAACTTCACCCAACTGCATTAAAAATAAAGGTACTAAACCACCGATCGGTGTGTTTGAATCCAGCATGCTATTTACCGAACCATTGGAAGCGGCTGTGGTTGCTACGGTATAAAGCTCAGAATCATCGATGCCAAAACGTAGCTCTTTACCTTCCATGTTGCCGCCAGGGGCGGGTTTATCGCCCACAATTAAGTTTAAATTTACTGTTGATGCTAGAGAATGCCATGCCGGATTTTCTTTTAATTCTATTTGATCAGTCACCAAAACCATGGGAATAAAAATTAAAGTCATGGTTAAAAACAACGCCCAACCTTGGCGCACATCTCGAACCATGCGCCCAAAAGTAGCACATAGTGCCGCAGGGATTAATATCAAGGCTAAGGTTTCAAAAAAATTACTTAAGGGTGTTGGATTTTCAAAAGGGTGCGCAGAGTTGGCATTAAAAAAACCACCACCATTGGTACCCAATTCTTTAATTGCTTCTTGTGAAGCTACCGGTCCCATAGGCAAGGTTTGTGTTAGCGTACCGCCACTTCCATCAAGCACATGCGCGGTGACATAAGGTAAAAAATTTTGTAATACGCCCTGTGACATCAAAAGCACAGCCCAAATTATCGATAACGGTAATAAAATAAATAAGATACTACGCACTATATCTGACCAAAAATTACCTAACTCGCTCGTCTCTTTGCGCATAAAACCTCGGATTAATACGAGTAATACGGCTAAGCCAGTCGCTGCTGAAACAAAGTTATGTACGGCAAGACCTACCATCTGACTAAAGTAACTCATGGTACTTTCACCTGCATAAGCTTGCCAATTAGTATTGGTCATAAAACTTACTGCTGTATTAAATGCTAAAGCCAACGGCACATTACCTAAATGCTGCGGATTTAGCGGCAGCCACGCTTGCGTTAATAATATGACGAATAAAAATAAAAAGGACATGAAGTTAAATACTAAGAGCGCAAATAAATAATGTTGCCAATTCATTTCTTGAGCTGCATCAATACCACAACACTTATAAAAAAACCGTTCTACTGGCCCTAATACTGGATCAAGGATACAAGACTTTTTTTCAAACACAGAAGCCATGTACAGACCGAGGGGCTTGACCAACAACAACAGAACGATCATAAAAATAGAGAGCTGCAAAATAACGTTTTGAGTCACGATGTATGGTCTCTTTTTAAAACAGAAAGTTATATTATACTGCTTGCTTTAATGGTGCAATTCTCGAGATCCTTCGTCCTACAGGTACAGACTTTGAATTTTGAGGTGATACACCAAACACAGTTCAAGATACGAAGTTTTTACTTGGCGTTAAGTGTTCACTGTTTGTTCCCGTAGCGTAAAGGCCATGCTGTAGGGGCGTAGCTTGCTACGCCCGGCGTGGCAGAGGCATTAACATGAAGATGAAAGGCCTTTTTAATAAGAAAATCATCTTTGCTCATGAGCTTAAAAGCCTTGCA
>JAGVKT010000050.1 GCA_020050355.1 Gammaproteobacteria bacterium
AGCGAAAAAATCAGGATGACGGCAGTGGGGGATACGGTAGTGGGAAGGATGACGGTAGTGGGGAGTGGCAGCAGCGGGGAGGATGATGGCAGTAGAGAGCGCAAAAATCAGGATAACGGCTTCAGAAGTTGTTTAATTTTTAATTTTATACCAGGCGAAATTTTTAAATCTGCAATTTCGTAATTAAAACAAGTAGGAACATAAATAATAAATTTGAATCAAACGTTATAGATCCGCCTCATCCGCCCCTGCTGGGTCGACTTCTCCCTCCAGGGAGAAGTGCAATTTCACTTTTCTCTTATGAGGAAGTAGTGGGGCTCTCTTGAAGTTTATAAAACCAAGTGAGGATGATGGCGTTGGTGAGTGGTAGAATCACTGCGATCACAAAAACAATGGCAGTTACTTCTAAGCCATAGAGTGAGCCATCTGCGTTGAAATAATAAGTGAGTAATTCAGTGAGTTCAGGTGGAATCCACAAGAGAATTAAATTGATAAGTATGATTCCTAGGGAGCCTAAAAAATGAGGTTTGACTAATTTAAAGCTAAAAATCCAAGATTCAAAAGCTTTTTTGTGGGCAAATAATAATGCGGGCAAATACACGCAAAAGAAAGTCATAAAAATAAGTCCGGGCAGGATATAAAGTGCGATGCCTATTAAACTTAAAAATGCAAAGATAATTCCTGAAACTAAAATGCCAGGAAAGCGTTGGAGTACGCGTTGAAACATCGTTTTTGCAGCAAGGCGTTCTTGTTTTAAGTAGGCGTTTTGGCGTACGAGGATTAAAGAATTACCAAAGAGGATGACAAATAACATTAAAAATAAACTAAGACCAAAGCCCCAGGGAGAATTCAGGTTAATGCTTTGGCTTTGTAATACAAAAGTATTCAAAAAATATAAGCTTAATACTTGATTGAGTAGGGCAGTAATAAATGCAAAGATAAATACTTGCCGAAAGGTTTTTTGATATAAATACAACCCTTGGCTTAAAGTAACCAGCACTCGATGTGTGTGATGATGAGGTTTAATGTCCATGCTTGGTTTCCTCTATAAAAAAACCTTCTTCCTAAAGAGGAAGAAGGATGTGTTTTTTTTTTAGCTACTCGCCTTTTTTATCATCACGATTTGCAAGTTGCTCTTTAAGCAAATCCCCTAATTTTGCAGAGGGTTCATCAGTGTTTTGGTTTTGCAAACGTTCTTTGGTATCGCGGGCATCGCTCTCGTGGAGGGCGCGCACAGATAAAAGAATTTGATTATTTTTGCGATCAATGTTTATAAAAGCAGCTTCAATTTCATCGCCTGCTTTTACTAATTTGCGTGCATCATTATTGCGCTCATTAGAAAGATCATTCGCTTTAATGTAAGCTTGCATACCGTTATTTAGATCAACGGTTGCACCTTTTTCATCAACATTGGTGACGGTGCCTTTGAGTAAGCTGCCTTTTTCGTGTTCGGTTAAGAAGCCGCTAAAAGGATCATTTTCTAATTGTTTTATTCCTAAAGAAACGCGTTCACGTTCAACGTCGATTGCTAATACTACAGCAGTAACTTGATCGCCTTTTTTGTATTGTTTTACTGCTTCTTCACCACTTAGCGTCCAAGATAAATCGGATAAGTGGATGAGGCCATCAATGTTGCCATCAATGCCGATGAAGACTCCAAAGTCTGTGATTGATTTAATTACGCCGGTGACTTGATTGCCTTTTTTGTATTTTTCTGCAAATGAAGCCCATGGGTTGCTAATGCACTGCTTTAAGCCTAAAGAAATGCGGCGGCGCTCTGGATCAACATCTAAAATCATCACTTCAACTTCTTGGCCGAGTTGTACCACTTTATTAGGATTGACATTTTTGTTGGTCCAATCCATTTCAGAGACGTGTACTAAGCCTTCAACACCTTCAGAAATTTCTACAAAACAGCCATAGTCTGCGATGTTGGTTACTAAGCCTTTTAATTTTTTGCCTTCGGGGAAGCGTTCAGCAAAATTGATCCAAGGATCGCCGCCCAATTGTTTGATGCCTAGAGAAACGCGATTTTTTTCACGTTCGAATTTTAATACCATCACATCGATTTCATCGCCAACTTGGAGCATTTCGCTTGGATGTTTAATGCGTTTCCAAGCCATATCGGTGATGTGTAATAAGCCATCAATGCCGCCCAGGTCAATAAACGCACCATAATCGGTGAGGTTTTTAACGACGCCGCGGATGCGTTGACCTTCATGGAGATTTTGTAACAAGATATCGCGTTCAGCAGAGCCTTCTTCTTCAATAACGGCGCGGCGTGAAACGACGATGTTGTTGCGTTTGGGGTCAATTTTAACTACTTTGAAATCTAAAGGTTTGCCTTCAAGGTGGGCTGTTTCTTTTAAGGGGCGTGTATCTAAGAGGGACGCGGGTAAGAATGCGCGGATGCCGTCTAATTCAACGGTGAAGCCGCCTTTAACGCGTGCAACAATAACACCTTGGATGGTTTCTTTGTTATTGCAAGCTTTTTCGAGGCGCTTCCATACTTCGAGGCGTTTTGCTTTTTCGCGTGATAAGCGGGTTTCGCCGGTACTATCTTCAACAGTATCTAAAGCTACTTCGATGTGATCACCGACTTTTACTGTGAGTTCGCCGTTGAGATCTTTAAATTGTTCGCAGGGAATTAATGCTTCAGATTTGAGCGAGGCGTCGACGATGACGTATTTGTCGTTGATTCCGATAACGACACCTTTCACTAAAGTGCCTTCGCGCATTTCAAGGTTCTTAAAACTTTCTTCGAGGAGTTGGGCAAAATTTTCTGACATTGATGGGCCTATATTTTTCTGGAATATCCAGAAGGTTGGTTAAATTTTGTCAAATAATATTGTATTATTTGACGCCTAGTGTAGCAATATGGTGCATGACCAATTCCATGACCTTGTCGATGGAGAGGGTGGAGGTATCGATAATGCACGCATCTTTTGCTGGTATTAAAGGTGAGGTGCTGCGGGTTTGATCACGCAAGTCCCTCTCTTTAATTTCCTGCAAAAGGTGGTCAATATTAGCATGGATTCCTTGTGCTTGCAATTGCCTGTGGCGTCTTTGTGCGCGCACTTCAGCTGAGGCCGTTAAAAAGAATTTTATTTTAGCCTCGGGAAAAATTACTGTGCCCATGTCGCGGCCATCAGCAACAAGTCCTGGGGGTTGTGCGAAACTATGTTGTAGCTTGATCAAAGCTTGTCGTACTTCGGGGTAAGCGGCTATTTTTGAAGCTAAGTTGCCGTAGGTTTCAGTACGAATTATTCCGTTTATTTTTGCACCTTTAAAAAGGATGTCGGGTTCAAAGCTTGGATCTTTATGGAGTTGGAAGCTTATTGCTAAATCTTGTGCGACTTTTGCTACTTCTTGTGCTTGAGTAAGGAGTGTGTTGGTCTGTTGGCAAGCGTAAGCAGTAATGCGGTATAAAGCGCCGCTATCTAAAAAATGCCAATGTAATTTGTGAGCAAGAAGGCGTCCAATCGTGCCTTTGCCTACTCCGCCTGGGCCGTCGATGGTGATAATGGGGGTGGCGTTAGGCATTGCTCGATGATCCTAAATTAAACTGCTTCTGGTGGTGTGTGCGTTGGATCATCAACAGCAATTTCTAAAGCGGCTACCACTTCACAACTTACCAATTTTTCTTGTGCACTCAGATTGATTAAGCGTACGCCTTGGGTGTTGCGGCCAATGCATGAAACCTCAGCAGCACGGGTACGTACAAGTACGCCACCGCTAGTAATGAGCATGATTTCATCTTGGGCAGTTACTGCTACAGCGCTGACAACATTGCCATTGCGTTCGCTTGTTTGTATCGACATCACACCTTGAGCACCACGGCTAACCAAGCGATATTCAGCTACAGGTGTGCGTTTGCCATAGCCGTGTTCGGTGGCGGTAAGGATGTCAATATTAGGATCGGTGACAACAATGAGAGAAACGACTTTTTGTTTTTCTTGTAAACGAATGCCGCGTACGCCGCGGGATACTCGTCCCATTGGGCGTACATCTTCTTCATTGAAGCGTACGGCCTTGCCTTCATCTGAAAAGAGCATGATTTCGCGTTTGCCGTCGGTAATCGCTACATCGATCAGTTGATCGCCATCATCAAGTTCTACTGCACGAATACCTGCCATTCTTGGACGAGCAAAAGCATCAAGAGCGGTTTTTTTAACGGTGCCTAATGCTGTGGCCATAAAGATAAAATGTTGGTCATCAAATTCTGATATAGGAAGTAGGGCAGTAATTTTTTCGTTTTCTTCAAGGGGTAATAAATTATTAATGGGCCGGCCTTTTGAGTTTCTGCCAGCTTGCGGTAGGGTGTAGGCTTTTAGCCAATATACTTGCCCTTTGTTAGAAAAACACAAAAGATAATCGTGACTATTGGCCAGGACTAATTTTTCAACATGATCTTCTTCTTTTAAGCTTGTTGCTGTCTTGCCACGGCCGCCGCGGCGTTGGGCTTCATAATCAGAGACTGGTTGTGTTTTAGCGTAGCCTTCAGAAGATAAAGTGACAACTAGATCGGTTCTTGGAATGAGATCTTCCATTACTAAATCGCTTGAGCTCTCGGTAATTTCTGTTCTGCGAGCATCGCCAAATTTTTCTTTAATCTCTTCGAGTTCAGTGCGAATTACCGTCATTAATAATTTTACATCTCCGAGAATGTTTAAATAATTTTGAATGGCTGTGAGTAATTCTTGGTATTCATTAAAGATTTTGTCTTGCTCTAGGCCTGTTAGGCGTTGTAAGCGTAGTTCTAAAATAGCATCTACTTGTGCTTCAGAGAGGCGATATTCTTGGGCGTTGATTAAGCCAATGTGTGGAGGTAATTTTTCTGGACGTGCGATGTCGGCGCCCGTGCGTTCTAATAAACCTTGAACGCTTCCTGGCTTCCAGGTTTTTTCTAATAAACTTGTTTTGGCAATTGCAGGTTCGCGTGAAGATTTAATGATGCTAATTATTTCATCAATGTTGTTTAAAGCTACGCCTAAGCCTTCTAATAAATGAGCGCGTTCACGTGCTTTACGAAGTTCGAAGATCGTACGGCGCGTGACAACTTCTTGGCGATGCTTAATGAAGGCAGTTAATACTTCTTTTAAATTTAAAGTACGTGGTTGACCATCGAGTAAAGCAACGGTATTTATGCCAAATGAGCTTTGCATTTGGGTATGTAAGAACAAGTTATTGAGCAATACGTCAGTAATTTCGCCGCGGCGCAGTTCAATGACAATGCGCATGCCGTCTTTATCAGATTCATCGCGTAATTCTGTGATGCCTTCGATTTTCTTTTCTTTGACTAATTCGGCGATTTTTTCAATGAGTCGCGCTTTATTGACTTGGTAGGGGAGTTCAGTAACGATAATGCTTTCTTTGCCTGTGCGTTCGTCGGTTTCGATATGCGTGCGCGCGCGGATGCTGACTGATCCTCGACCTGTTCTGTAAGCGTTCACGATGCCTGCGCGGCCTTGAATTATCGCTGCTGTAGGAAAGTCTGGTCCGGGGATATAGCTGATGAGCTCATCGATAGATAAATCGGGTTGATCGATTAAGGCCAAGCAGGCATTAATTACTTCAGTGAGATTGTGGGGTGGAATGTTGGTGGCCATGCCTACAGCGATACCTGAACTACCATTGATGAGTAGATTGGGAACGCGGGTAGGTAAAACATCAGGGATGAGTTCGGTCTCATCATAGTTAAGACTGAAATCGACGGTTTCTTTATCAAGATCTTCAAGTAAAGCATGTGCAAGCTCGGACATACGCACTTCGGTATAACGCATTGCTGCTGGAGAATCTCCATCAATAGAGCCGAAGTTACCTTGACCATCTACTAACGTATAGCGTAAAGAAAAATCCTGTGCCATGCGCACGATGGTATCGTATACAGCTACATCGCCGTGGGGGTGATACTTACCGATCACGTCACCAACGATACGTGCTGATTTTTTGTACGGCTTGTTGAAGTCATTGCCGAGCTCGCGCATGGCAAATAATACCCGTCGATGCACTGGTTTTAAGCCATCGCGAGCATCGGGCAAAGCGCGCCCAATGATGACACTCATGGCATAGTCTAAATAGGATTTTTTTAATTCATCTTCGAGGTTAACTGGAATAATCTCGCCTAAAACTTGCGGTGTAACGTTATGGTCCATAAAACATCGTGCTCACTGTTGCAATTAAACCGGGCTATTGTAGCATTTGTTTGTCATCGTTGCACGTTCATATTCGGGTTTTTGTAGTGATATATGTGAATCAAAAGTCAAAATTTTTACAAAGCGTTCAAGCTTTCCGTGTTCGTCCCAAAAAAGAAGGCTATGCTGTAGGGGCGTAGCAAGCTACACTACTGTCCGGAGAAAATGGTAAGACGTTCTCCCCATCCTTTGTATATGATGTTGTTGAATAACGATGGAGGAGCTGG
>JAGVKT010000034.1 GCA_020050355.1 Gammaproteobacteria bacterium
GCTTTTATTCCGGACAGTTAAACCTCAGGGAGAAGTGAAATTAACTTCGCATCTTGAATCACGTTTGGTATATACTCAAAAAAAATAAAAGGATAAAATAAGCTTTTCTTACGCACATACTCGATGTATGCAACAACATTTTGATTTATTTATTATCGGTGGAGGCATTAATGGTTGCGGTATTGCTGCTGATGCGGCACTGCGTGGCTTGAAAGTTATTTTATGTGAGCAAGATGATTTGGCCCGCTATACGTCAAGCTATAGCTCAAAACTGATTCATGGCGGCTTGCGTTATCTTGAATATTATGAATTTAACTTGGTACGCAAAGCACTACATGAACGTGAACGTTTATTAAAGCTTGCGCCCCACCTTATCCATCCTTTGCCTTTAATCTTACCGCACAATGCTCATTGCCGACCGAGCTGGATGATTCGCTTGGGTTTATTTTTATACGATGCTTTAGCAGGACGTCACAGCATGCCGCGAACAAAATTTTTGAAATTTAATGCGCATTTAACCTCATTAAAAATTGAATATACTAAGGGTTATTTATACTATGACGGTAGTGTTGATGATAGCCGTTTAGTTATAGCAAATGCTTTACAAGCACAAAAACACGGTGCGTTGATTCACACACATAGTAAAGTTATAAGCGCACAACGACAACAAGATTTTTGGCAAATTGAAGTTGATCATGCCGGCACAAAACAGATGTATTATAGCAAAGCATTAATCAATGCTGCAGGACCTTGGGTGAATAATATCATTACTGAGGTTTGTCATGACCAAGCAGAACATCATGTACGTCTCGTTAAAGGCAGCCATATTGTTGTGAAGCGCCCCAATGCTTACCACGAACAAAATGCCTATATTCTTCAGCTTGCAGATCAACGTATTATTTTTGTAATTCCTTATTATGCAGAATTTTTGTTAATTGGCACTACCGATATTGATTATCAAGATGATCCTGCTCTGGCCCAGATTAGCACTGAAGAAGTTAATTATTTATTAGAAGATGTTAATGAATACTTTACTTGGAAACTTACTTCGCAAGATATTGTTCATACTTTTTCGGGCGTACGTCCTCTAGTTGCTGATACTCATGCACAAGCGCGTAGCGTTACTCGTGATTATAAAATTGAAATTCATGACCATAAAGGACATATGCCTGTTATGCATATTTTTGGAGGTAAAATTACTACTTATCGTAAGCTTGCTGAAGAAGTGGTAGATCGTCTACAGCCTTATTTTTTAAACCTTCCAAGCTCATTAACTCATAGCATTCCCTTGCCAGGCGGTGACCTTAAAAATTTTAATGATTTTGTCACGCAGGTTTATCGTGACTATCCAAGACTTCCACAAAAACTTTTATTACGTTATGCCCATGCTTATGGCACGCGCCTTTATGAATTATTACAGCAAGTGGTTACGCTTGAAGATCTTGGCCCCGAACAAACAACAGATCTTTATCAAAGAGAAATTGATTTTCTTAAAACCACCGAATGGGCCAAGACGCTTGATGATATTTTGTGGCGTAGAACTAAGCTGGGATTAATTCAAACCCACAGCTAATTCTGCAAAAGTCCAACTGGGCAGCGCATGTGTTTCTTCAATACCAGGCCAAACTGACCAATGGCCTTTGAATTCTCCAAGATAAGGTCGTGCAATTTTAATTGCACGTTCAAAATCAACCTGCTCTGCTTCAACCAAACCTTCGTGTGGATGCTCGATGACCCAAATCAGTCCTGAGAGCACGCCTACCGCCACCTGCAAGGAAGTAGCATTATTATTATTTACGAGTGTACGCGCTTCGTTGATATCAAGACGTGAGCCTAGCCAATACACTTCTTTATTATTTTCACGTAAAATTAAGATTCCTAATTCATCGATGCCCTCAACAACATCATCAAGTAACAAGCGCTTTTTTTCAGGATACAGTAATTGTTTATCTAAAGCTTCTTGCATTGAACTCACAGCATCATCGCAGGGTTGATATACGTAATGAACTGTAGGGTGATAGAGTTCATTATTACCTCGGTAGTGAAAAAATTCTGCCAGTGAAAAAGCTTCAGTATGTGGAATTACAAAACCATTATACGCGCCGCTAGGAACCCAGCTTTTTACTTGAACTGCACCGCCTTGCTTTGCTAATTCAATAGCGCGCATATTTTCATTATCTTCACGCATTCTTACTAAATGTTCGGGCAAATCTTCTTCATGGGTACCCCAGGAAAATCCAGTAAACTCCGAAGCTTCTTCTAAAAAGCCGTCGATAGACCAGGTATTTACATATTCATTTGGACCGCGGGCTTTTGAGCTAAATTGACTATCACGCTCTGCTACATGCATGGTCACAACACCTAATTCTTTTGCTAAACGCCCCCAATCTTCTTTAGATTGTGGCACAAGACAATCAGCCCCTTTTTCTTTTTTTGCAATATCTAAAATTGCTTGTTTTGCAAGATGTGAAATAAAACCTGGATTAGCACCATGACAAATGAGCGCTGTCGATCCGCCTTTAAATTGATCACGTAATTTCATGACTGTTTTGCGACGCTCGTAGAGCATTGCAGGCGTATTTTTTTCACTGAGCCAGCGCTCGATACTGGTGTCCATATATGATACACCTAGCTTATGACATAAATGAATTAAATCCAAAGAAGAAACATCTACCGATAAATTTAAGAGAACATCACCTGTACTTAAACGTGTGCCAAGATAACTCTGATAATTATGCTCATCTAGCGTAAATTGTTCGAATTTAACACCTTCACGCTCTGCTAACTTACGATTGTTATCATTTGCTGCAATCACTAGAATTTGTTCAGGTTTAATATCAATATGGCGTAAAATTAAGGGTAATACCGCAGGGCCAATGCCACCAAATCCTACACAAACAATTTTTTTGCCATTCATCGATACATGTTTCTCCATCAAGATGCTCCTTTTATTTATTATGACCCTATGTCATAATTTTTCGACATGCTACCAAATGCAACGCGTAATTACAACATAAAATAATATTGCAATTTATGTACAAAGATTCATAAATTTACCATCGAAAAAACGTGAAATTATCTTAAAAATGGTGTATAATAGCTAAAAACATGGATGTTGGTTTTTATGGCACAAAGACCTGTGACTAACGTTGAAGCTTTAGCAGCCCCCCTTCTTGGTTCTGCCTCCTCTCCTGCAAGTACGATTGAAACTATTGCTGTACATACTCGTACTTCTGCTGCAGCGCTTGGCCTGAAATCGAGCGCTACCCCAGAAAGCATTAGCAATAGGCTTAGGGCCGCGCTTAAAAAAGAATCTCCCATTTTCTCTCTTGAGAGCTCTTTTGTTACTTTAGTATCCTACCTTGCATCGCTTAAAGCTGCGGTGGGTGTAGGTTTACTGTTCCAATTAATTTGGTTTTTACGCTTGGGAACCACTGTTGACCGTTCTCCGCTGGGCTTATTTTTACTTGCTGCAACCATCATTACTGCTATTCTACTCGCATGTCCCGCAACGGTCCCTTTTTATTCCGATAATCTTCAAGATTTCCTTGTGCACTCTTATTTGGCTCAACCTAAAAATAGTAAAGAACTTAAGATCAAAACTACCCAAGAAAGCATGAGCTGGCTTCATTTTATTCCTCGCCGTATTGTAGTATATATTTTGGCTGCAGGTGCTGGGATTGGACAAATGGGCATGTTCTCTGCTACTCAAGAAATGTATCGTTGGGGCCTGACACCCTTAGCAACAAATGACCTTTTTGGTGGCCTTATTGGTGCTGCTAATATTCCTATCACTGTACCTAATATTGATACTTTAATTACCGACCTCTCTGTAGAATTTATGCGACGTCCTGGAGTTGTGCTTCGACGCCTTGTACCCTCATACTTGGCTGTACTCCCTAATATTTTAGGCGCAGGCCTTTTGGTCACAAAATATCTTGGATTTGATAACTCACCACAACGAGTAGCGTGGATCATAATATTTGGCACGATACTCAGCGCAGGTCCGATTGGGCAAAATATTCGCGCTTGCTTACAACATCAAGAACAATCTACAGCAAGTAAAAAACAGCTTATTTTTTGTTACACTTTGGCTACTGTGGTTGCGGCATTTTCAGCAATTTTCCCTTATATTACTTTTATTTCATTTGCAGAAAATATTCCTGCTATTCCAAGTACTATTTTTAATTATCGTAATCCTTGTATACAAATTATAGGCGCCCTTTCTTCGCTACTTACTTTATTTTTCCAGGTTTATACTAAAGGACCTTCTGTTGTTAAGCAATGGCTACGACTTCCGGGACCGGAAGAGCTTAATCGCTGGCTTAAAATTGTACTGCGCCTTTTTTATACTTCACCTCACCCTTCACTTGCTGACCAACTACATGATTTTGAAATCGCTATTGACGCGCTCGCACCAATGGGAGGGCAATCTCTTAAAAAAGAATTTGAAGAAGCAGAGATTACCTTTGAAGTTTTTGCACGTAATTTTTTTGGGATTAAGAATATAGGTGATTCTGAACGCAAAAAAGCGATAAAAAAACTTGGTAGAGCAATTATTACAGAATTAACTTCTTATGCTGATGATACATCTGACCGTGCTTACAGCAGCGAAATATCGACAGATGTAATGATAACTTATATGCTTGACCGCATCTCTCGAAATTTTGCTAATGCGCGTAAATTTAATGAATTCTTTCATTTTGAACAAGCAATTCATTCTAGTACGCCAACTCCTCGTCTCACATATTTCCTTAATAGAGCGTCGATGGAGACTCCAATACCAGGACCCTCCCCTTCAAGTGCTATAACTCTGACCTCAACTACTAGTGCTTTACCATTTGGCCTGCAAGAAGCATTCGCCTCATCATCGTCACCTCCTTCACAACCGCATAAACTTTATAACTTATCTCTGCATATTCAGGATGCTTTACAGGCAGGGCAAAGAAACTCCGCTATTGAACGAAGGCTTATGGGTGCGCATTTTTATTTTGGCGGCATACAAGCACCATTGGCGGTTATTGCTACCATAGAGATGATAACTTCTGCCGTTGCTCACGGCGACCGCCCATGCACCTTGCTCTTTGGTCTTATTCAAGCAGTCGTTGGCTTTACCATAGCAACATGCTTGCCTTGGTGGAGATTGCAACGCACGCGTGAAGCAGGTACTGCCATTGGCTTATTCCATGCTACCAATCCTACAGAGGCTGCATTGCGTATTAGCTTTCTTGAAGCACGTATGGGCACAAAACTACTTCTTGCTATATTTGTAATATTTGCTGCTTTAGCTCAAACTGCTTTAACATTAAACCCCACATGGTTATTTGCGCAAGGCTCCACTGGCTTATTAATTCTAGCTGGATTAACAGGCTTACATCAAATGCTACCTAGCATTACTACTACACTTCAGGGCGGCCAAATTATTCCTACATTCCGTATGAGTGATGGCATGCAACGTCTCAAATTCATCGGTCTATATCTTGCCGCAACTTTGCTATGCATTCCTTATGCTTATGCTTTGGGCCATATTTTTACCCGCCTCATGGGCCTTACACCAGTAAATGATTTTTTTGCTGCAACAGCAATAGGTCATATTTTAACCTTAGCCCAAACCACCAGCACTACTATGGGTTTACAACGCCTGCTGACAGACTGCTATGATTCACAAAGCTTAATGCATACGGATCGCTATGCTTATGTCCGCAAATTGGCAAAAATATTTTTTGCACAAAATCTTGCTACTACGCTCTTGGCAGTATTATTAGCCTTACAAAATGGTTTTTCTATACCTGCAATCGTTAGTTTTGGATTGTTAATGTTGCTTACAACTTTAGCGCAAACTCATAGCACTGAGAACACTGAAACTAGTACTACAGAAATTTTTTCAACCACTACGCCTCTTGCTAATTCTATAGCTGCACAACATGAAAGCTTACTAAAACTCTTAGATATTTATTTTTTAAAGGCGAGTACCCATGGATTTAGCACTACTTCTGCTGGTAGAAAATTAAAAACAGAAATTCAAACAGCTTTCAGATATTTCCTAGCGAGTATCGCTGCGCAAGATATTGCAGAAAATCACTCTACCTCTTCTGCTCATGAAGAAGAATTAAAATTATGGAAATCCGTGAATACCCCGGAGAGCCATTTTAATAGATTTATCTCTACTATTTTTAACACAGAACACTGGGCGCATTTTGTTAAGCATTTATTACTCAAACCCTCTGATTATAACTCTTGGATACATGGTGCTTATTCGGCGTTATCTTCTGGGACTGTTGGATATTCGCCTACGCGTAGGGCTACTCCGCGCGTGCCTGCCACCCCTGCGGCTGACGCTGCCACTTTTGTTGCTTCTTTACCTGGCGACAGCCCCATAACTACTCCTTCGGCTAGTACTGCCCTTGATACTATTACCGGCGGCAGGCCACCTGCAGTAGGAGTAACTCGGGCAATAGGGAGCAGACATAGCTCTCCATTTTCTGCTCCTGGAACTGGTGATTCTGCGCCTCCTATAATAAGCTTACCTGCATCTCTGGATTCGCTAGGACGGGCATCTCCTCCTGATCTAACAGCGCTTAGAACAGGATCAGGATCATCAGGAAGATCGTCAGCAAGTAGCGCTTTATCTGTAACCCCACAACTGCGGCCGGCACCCAGTTCAACAGCACCTTCATCTAGCCCTGGTGGCGGTAGTGTTGGAACCAATGTGGTGGCAGCAAGCCCAACTAATAGACCTTCAGCGGCGTTGAGTATCGTAGTTGTACCTCCTTCGTTTCCCGGGAGGTAGCGCTACCCCTGCAAGAGGTCCTTCTGGAGAGGGACGCAGATAATAAGACAAAAAAATTCAAATTTTTTGTATCGCTAATTTAATAAATACTCGCCGCAGTAGATTTAATTTTTAATAGCAAGTCACCTTCTTCATTCACTTGCTCTTCTTGAATTGCATTGAGCGCCTTAAGCGCAGCATAACGCTGGCCTTCATGTGCTTTTAAAATAATAGTTTTTTGTATGATTGGCCCACCCAGGCGCTCTGCAATAGCTTGCCATAATAAATCAATTCCTAAATTTTTAGCGGCAGAGACAAATACTTGCTGAGGAACCTTTTCGGCATTATATTTAATTTGTGGGCGTATTGAGGAGAGCAAATCAATTTTATTCATCACTTCTAAAATAGGTTGTTCATGTGCATTAATTTCGGTTAATACTTGTAATACTTGCTCACGCTGAATGAAGTAATCAGGATTATGAAGATCAATCACGTGAATTAATAAATCAGCCTCTATGGTTTCTTCAAGTGTCGCGTGAAATGCTTCTACCAAGCCATGGGGGAGATTGCGAATAAATCCTACCGTATCGACTAAATACGCTGCTCCAAAATAAGGGACAAATACTTTACGAATCACGGGATCTAAAGTCGCAAACAATTTATTAGCAGCGTAGACTTCAGCTTGCGTCAATTGATTAAACAATGTTGACTTACCCGCGTTGGTATAACCCACCAAAGAAATGGTAGGTATATTATTTTTTTTACGTGCGTGTCGCCCTAACTGTCTTTGGCTTTTGACCTTTTCAAGATCTTTTTTGATACGTTTGATATGTTGTCGCAATAAACGTTTATCAATTTCTAATTGAGTTTCACCTGGGCCTCCACGAACACCAATCCCTCCGCGCTGTCGCTCTAAGTGTGTCCATCCGCGCACTAATCTAGTCGCTTGATATTCTAGCTGGGCTAATTCAACTTGTAATTTACCTTCGTGAGTCCGTGCACGTTGCGAAAAAATTTCAAGAATTAAACCGGTACGACTCATGACTTTACAAGTTAATTTTTCTTCAAGATTACGTTCCTGAGCAGGCGTTAAATCATGATTAAAAATAACTAAGCTTGGTGCATATTTATTTTTAAACTCAAGTATTTCTTCAAGCTTACCCGAACCAATAAAATATTTAGCATCGGGACGCTCACGTTTACCTAAAATTTCAGCCATGATTTGAAAATTTGCAGTAGTTGCAAGATCTCTTAATTCTTGTAGATCAGGACTAATGAGTTTTAAAAAATCAATGTGTACTAATAGACAGGGTGTCAAACTATTAGAAGGATTACGCGATACATGCTCAATCATTCAGCAGCTGAATTATTGA
This sequence comes from Gammaproteobacteria bacterium, assembly GCA_020050355.1. Classification (GTDB taxonomy): domain Bacteria; phylum Pseudomonadota; class Gammaproteobacteria; order Francisellales; family CACEW01; genus CAIQBE01. The sequence continues at coordinate 8,143 of JAGVKT010000034.1, forward strand.
TCTCAAGGTCATGATGATAGTGAACTGTCTGCGCAGGCACAATAGTAGAAATCGCATGTTTATATACCAATTGATTTGAATCATGATGTGCTAAAATTAAAACAAATGCGTCAAATGATTCGATGTGACCTTGTAATTTAATACCATTGACGAGGTAGATAGATACTGGCACTTTTTCTTTACGTAATATGTTTAAAAACATATCTTGTAGATTATTCACTTTTGACATGATGTCACCTTTTGCCCTGCTGTCGCTTTCCCGGTTTAATTTTATTAAAATTTCATTCAAAACGATAGGGGCTATTATTATTTTTTTACAAACCGGTCAAATAATGATATCAAAAGAAAAATACCTTGTCTATTATTTTTTGAGCATATTTTCCCGATAATACTGCAGCTCCAGGACTGATTCACGGATATCTGCTAGCGCTTCATGTTTGCTTTTTTTAACAAACCCCTTATAAATTTCAGGATACCAACGGCGAGCACACTCCTTAAAGGTACTAACATCAATCATCCGATAATGAAAATATGCTTCTAATTCGGGCATGTATTCTAATAAAAATCGTCGGTCTTGCCAAACAGTATTACCACACATGGGGGATATGCCTTTTTTTACATGTGGCTCGAGAAATTTAATGGTTTCAGCAGCAGCGGTAGTTTCGTCTATCTGACTCTGTTGCACACGCGCAATTAAGCCTGATTGGGTATGATGTTTGACATTCCAAGCATCCATTTTAGCTAAAATGCTTTGTGGTTGAAAAATTGCAAACACTGGTCCTTCTGCAATTAGATTTAAATCTAAATCAGTTACTAGCGTTGCTATCTCAAGGATGCGCTCGGACTTTGGGTCTAGCCCGCTCATCTCCAAATCGATCCAGATGAGATTTTTAGCTTTTTTGCTTGAGGCCATTTAAGGACCTCCATTTTTTTAGCAATAAAATGGTGGGTGCTGAGGGGTTCGAACCCCCGACCCTCGCCTTGTAAGGGCGATGCTCTACCAACTGAGCTAAGCACCCAAGTATAAAACCTGGTTTATTTCACGCACCCTTTACGGCGATGCTCTTCCGGCCAACGCAGCATAGCTGCGGATGTGCATTATGCCCAAGAGCATAGGCCCTTGTCAAATTATTTATTTTTTTAAAAGCTATATATCAAAAAGGCATATACACTCTTACTTGAAGAGGTGAATTTCCTTCAAAAGCGCCACTCTCCTCTCGAGTCATGCAACTATGTTGCATGGTGATTGAGCACCTGGATCCTGTGCTGCCTTACGCTATGCTTCAGGCCCACAGGATGACCTCGAGAGAGGGCATGGTTATTGATGAAAGTGGAGATAGCGCACCTAATAGAGATAAAATTTTATCAGTAAATACTCCTCTTCCCTTCGAGGTCATCCTGTGGGCCTGAAGCATAGCGTAAGGCAGCACAGGATCCAGTCTCAAAATCGCATGCAACGCAGTTGCATTCTTACCTTTTACTCATCATCGTGTCGCTACGCGATTTCCACGGAGCTTGTCCTGTGATCACTGAAGGCGATCACAGAACCCGCGAGAGATTCGCATTTTGAAGTGGAATGGATATATGCTTAAACAAGCTCAAGCTCTGCAAATACCGGCAGATGATCTGAATAAGCACAAGGGATCACCCCAGCATTTAATATTTTTAATGAAGGACTCACTAAAATGTAATCCAGTTGTTTTTTTGGCTTCCAACTTGGATAAGTAGGTACATTATCTAATGCTGAGTGTAGATCATGACGCGCTAATGCCGATTTTTTTAAGGTACTCGGCATGAGGTTTAAATCACCGAGCACAATGACATGCTGATGTTTTGTTACTAAGTCTGCAATAAATTCCAGTTGAATTTGTTGTGCTTTTTTTCCTAGAGAGAGATGGGCATTAACTACAAAAATACCTTGCGTTAAACTTCCTAGTGTAAAAGTTGTCACGCCACGCCCGGGTAAACGTGAGGGTAATAAATAATGATGATAATTTACAATCGGAAAACGACTTAATAATGCTTTAGAATGCTGTGCAAATGGACCAAGATTGCGCGTCGTTTGTTGTTGTGAATAAGAAAATTTTGCTAAGTCAGCTAAATAGTCAATCTGATTTATATAATCCGTTCGAAAGCTTCCTGCATCTAACTCTTGTAATGCAACAACATCAAACGGCTGAATAATTTTGGCGATTTGTTCTAAATTTTCTTGTCGCTGTGGGTGGGGAAAAATATGATGCCAGCTGTGCATCACGTGGTGATGAATGCTTTTACTACCCATGGCAACTTGAATGTTATAGGTTAATACTTTAAATTTTTGTTTAGTTTGCATTCGCTGACAAAATCCTAGGCAAAATTTTATAATTCGCCTATGATAACAACATAAATTTTTAAGAGCAATTTGATGCGCCGTTTTATTGATTTTACCAAAACCTCTTTTATTAAAAGTGCACCTACAGAAGTTGCCCTGCCGCATGATTCACAAATTGAAATCGCTTTTGCAGGTCGGTCAAATGTTGGTAAGTCTAGTGTTCTTAATCTTTTGTCCCAACAAAAAAATCTTGCTCGTATCAGCAAAACTCCAGGGCGGACGCAGGCAATTAATTTTTTTGAGGTGCTTAAACCTTTTTATTTAGTTGATCTACCTGGTTACGGCTACGCCAAAGTGAGTCATGAAGCCCAAGCACAATGGGAACACTTTTTGATGAACTATATTCTAAAAAGAAATTCGCTGATCGGAATTATTCTAATTATGGATGCGCGCCAACCTTTTACAGGGCTAGATGAAGCTTTTATTGCCTTATGTCAACAATCTTCTCGGCCTTGCCATATTTTACTTAATAAGATGGATAAACTCACTAAGAATGAACGTAATATAACCTGGCAAAATGTGCAAAATAAGCTTATGATAGCTAACAGTAATTTTACCATGCAATTTTTTTCTGTTCGTGAAAATTTTGGATTAGTTGAGCTCAAAGATATTTTGACAACCTGGGTTCATCACAAAAAAAATTTGTAACGATTGTTACATTAGTATAATTTAAGATGTGAAATATTTTTGCTATACTTGCGATAATAAAAATAAAGGCGCTGTTTTTGAGATCTGCAACAAGGATAAAAACATGCTAACGAATACCCTAAAAACACTGTTCATTACAGGATTTTTGCTGGGCTCTTCGTTTCCTCTTTTTGCAGATGTTACTGTCATTCCTAATAATACTAATAACAATGATATTAATAACAATGCGGCTAATAATTTTAACAATCAAATTAATGTTCCAACTACAATTAATGCTGCTACTACGAATTCTGATAACACACAAGGCATTAATGCTACGGCTTTTCAAAAATTATTAAATGATTATTTCCCGCTTTCACCAGATCAAATTCATCAATTTAAAAATGTAGTTGCTTCACAACAACAAATTAATGCGGCACCACCAGGAAATGCACCTCCTGAAGGTACTTCAACTATTATTCCTGTTACCTTAAAACCAGGCGGCATTATGCCTGTTATTCGTATTGGTTCGGGCATGATTACTTCATTAGTTTTTATTGATGCTTCTGGGCAGGTATGGCCTGTTACTTCTTATAGCATTGGCGACCCATCTTCATTTAATGTGCAATGGGATAAAAAAAGTGGTGTGCTTATGATTCAGGGCGAAAAATTATATGCACAAACCAATATTGGCATTATGCTTCAAGGATTGGATATTCCAGTCATGCTTAATCTAGTTTTAGGACAAACTCAATGGGATTATCTTGACTATATTCAACTTGATCAAAATCAACCTGGAGATACCAACACTCCCAATCCTGTGGCGCCTGCACCTAGTTATCTTACTGATTTATTAAATGGCCTGCCACCGCAAGGCTCTACGCAGATGAATCTTTCTGATAGTACTGTGGCGCAAGTCTGGTCCTATCAAGGTCAATATATTATGCTTACCAAAGCAACGCTGTTATCACCCGCTTACACCTCAAAAGCTGATGGACCGGGCACACCTCCTTTACATGCTTATGCTTTTCCACAAGCTCCAGAAATTTTAGTTTCTAATATGGGTTCTATCGAAAAAGTTATTATTACACCTGGACCGGGGACATCGAATGCTAGCTCGAATTAAAACATTACTTGCACATTTATCCAATTATCCTCGGTTACGTATTTTGTTGATTATCGCTGTTGTGGTTGTTATATTTATTATTCTTATAAATCTTTTAAGTCCTAAAACAAATACAGCACCGCCCTCCTCAGTACAACCGGTCTCCGTGACCAATGCTACGGGACAGCGTACTACACTAAAAAATCCAGATGCTGTTTCTCGATATAATCAATTGCAAAGCATTGGACAAAAACAACAAATCGTTGAAGCCGCGGCCACGGGCTCTACTGTTTTTGAAAATCCTTTTGATAGCTCTACTTCACAAGCTGCTACTAATCAAAATATGCCTGAAAAAACATCTTCAGCCCCGACAAGTTTCCAACCATCAACAAGCGGTGGTGGACAGGCTGCTCCTCCAATAAATGCCAGCTCTCCTGCAATTTCTCCACAACAATTTGAAAATGACTCGAGTAATAATGGTCAACTACAACAACAAGTGACGCAACTTCAAGCACAGTTGCAACAGCAAAATAATACAAACATGCAAATTGCTAACTTGGAACAAAACATGCGTGGCACTCTCAGTAGTTTAACTAATGGATGGAGCATTCCCACTGCTGCATCAGTTGCTGGTATAGCCCCGACAACTCCTAATAATGCAGCAAGCAGTAGTGGCAATGGTCCAGTGATGATCAAAGCTGGAACTATTTTTTTCGCAGTTATTAACACCGCACTTGACAGCGATCAACCTGGTACGCCGGTAATGGCGACAATTATCAATGGCCCTTATCAAGGAGCGAAAATTTTAGGTGCCTTTCAAACTGAAAAAAATGCATTGGTTGTACAGTTTAATGTTATGTCAATACCCACGCTCTCACACACTATAGGTATTAATGCTTATGCATTGGATCAAAATACTGCTAATAACGCCATTGCTACTAGCGTTGATAATCACTACTTGTTACGTTACGGCATGCTTTTTGCTTCAAGCTTTATGCAAGGCTTTGGCAATGCTTATCAAAACTATAATTACACTTGCCCACCAGGAACAGCTAACTGTACGTTAATTAATAGTAATGGCACTCCTAATACTGCAGCAACCACTAAAACTGCAACCTACCAAGGTATTGGGCAAGTTGGTACAAACCTGGCTCAAGTAGCAGCGCAACAATTTAACACACCCCAAACTGTTAAAGTTGATCAAGGTACAGGGATTGGTGTTTTATTCATGAATGATGTCACGCTTTCAGCTAACCAATAACGAGGATGACGATGAACACAAAAAACATTGATGAAGATACTCCTGAAGAATTGCCCAATGAAAATACTTCTGATGAAGGTCATTCTGAATTGCATGATGATTTTGATGATTTAGGAGCAGATCAATTTGATGATTATGATGTCACTGATGTTGAAGAAAACCCTGAAGGCTTAACAGGCGAGAGTGCTCCAGCCAATACTGATGAAGCACCGATAGAGGAAGAAATGAAAGCGCCTACATCGCTGGCTGCAAAAAAAAGTTTTGTCGATCTTTTAAAAGAAAACTGGTTATTTGTCGCAATTGGATTAGGTGTGGTGTTGATCGCAGGATATCTCATTTATGGGATTCTTGCGCCCAACCCCCCAGCCGCCCCACAACAGCAAAGCACTGGAAGCTTTGCTTTACCACAACAATCACAAACCGTGCCGACAGCAACAACTGCTAATACTGCTTCAGCAGTTCCAACAGGCACAGCAACCCCTGATGCGAGCGCAGTTACTAATATTGTTATGAATGCTAATGATATGAAACAATTGATGCAGGGTTTTCAACAAATGGTACAACAAAATTCTCAAGAACTGCAAAAAAACCTACAAACTGCAATCAACAATGCGAGTCAAGCAAATAATTACACTCAAGCAATTGATAGTTTGAGTCAAGCTTTTTTAAATTTAAATCAAAAACTCAATAATTACGACCAAACTATTGCTGCGCTCAATAATCGTTTAAATACTTTACAAACACAATTGACTATTTTGGTGGCACAACAAACTGCACAACAACAAAAATTAACTTTACGCGCTGTAGTCCCTGGACGTGCTTGGCTCATTGATGGCAGCGGTCGGACTATCAGTGTGACAGAAGGTACAGCATTAGGTAACTTTGGAACCGTTACTACAATTGATAGCACAAAAGGCGAAGTCATGACCAGTAGTGGTTATATATTTAAATGATACTTAAGCCTATGCGAAATTATAGAAATTTTAACAAATATCCTTTACTGTTTAATCAATTTTTCGAGGTGCCCATAATTAAGCAAGGGACACGCACATGGCATTAGAAAGTTTTTATTCTTTATTTGAAGGGCTCTTTTCTTGGGTTAGCAATGCACTTAAGCAAAATGCTTTGGCCTATTGTGAATTAGAAGCTGCTGACGATAAAAATACTTTAGTCACTAAAGATGGTTATCTTGTGACCATCATTAACATTCAAGGTTATAAGCGTTTTGTTGGCCCTAATGAATATGTTTACCTGTGCGAACGTATGACTGAAATGTTGCAACCGGGTTTTTCTGGCTCAGGACATTTTGTGCAATTTTTCTTTACTTATGATCAAGCTGGAATTCAAGATAAAATTGAAAATGCGTTAGAACCTGCAATAAAAACAGCCAAACGAATTAATTTAAAAATTGAGGATATTTTTCAATCAAGAGTTAAAACGCTTTCAAAATTTTGTGCTGATGAAGAATGTTTTATGGTGTTATGGACTACCGCAGAAGCTATCGAAAAATCTCACTATAAACGTCTAGTAACGCAACGTGTTGCGCGTTTAAAACAATACAATTTACCACGTATGAATGGCGCGCAAAATATTTTTGGAGTTTTAGATGAATTGCGTAATATCCATTTATCCTTTGTCGCGTCAGTTGTTGAAGATTTGCAACATGTTGGTTATTACATTAATGTTTTAGATGTTCATAAAGCTTGTTATGAAATACGTAAAACTATTGATCCGAATTATACATCTGCTGATTGGCAGCCTTTTTTGCCAGGTGATCGTCTTCCTTTACAAATTAAAGGAGACATTAAAAAAGACATTTCATCACTCATGTGGCCGCCGCTTGATTGGCAGCTTATGCCTCGAGGCGGTGAAAATCTCAATGTTAAATATGCACGCATTGGTGATCAACTTTATGCGCCTCTTTATGTTGAATTATTTCCTAAAGACATTAAACCTTTTTATGAGCTCTTTCGCCGTACTTTAAACTCCAAACTTCCTTGGCGTATTTCTTATTTTATTGGTGGTGATGGTATTCGTATTACTCAAAGTAAAAACATGCTTGCACAGGTTTTATCATTTAGCTCGCATCATAATCGCCTGATTGCTGATGCGCATAAGCTCCTTAAAACTCTGCATGAGCGCAGTGATGATCCTATCGTAAAGTTATATGTTTGCCTGGCTACATGGGCACCTGTTGGTAAAGAAGATTTATTAAAAGAACGCGCTGCAAAACTTTATAAAGCGGTACAAAGTTGGGGTAATTGCCAAGTTGGTGATATGTCGGGCGATCCTTTTGGTACTACTTTAAGTACTGCGCTTGCAGTGACTAGTCGCATTACAGCAACACCTTCAGCAGCACCTTTATCGGATGTAGTGCAAATGTTGCCGATTGTTCGCCCAGCTTCTCCTTGGGCAAGTGGTGCCTTACTTTTCCGTACTCCTGATGGTAAAATTTGGCCTTATCAGCCTGGATCTACCCATCAAATTAGCTGGATTGATATTGTCTATGCTCGTTCTGGATCAGGAAAATCAGTATTACTTAATACCCTTAATTTAGGTTTATGTTTATTACCCGGATTAACCAATCTGCCCAGAATTTCTATCATTGATGTGGGCCCCTCAAGCAAAGGATTTATTTCTTTATTAAGAGAAGGGTTACCTCAAGTGCGACAACATGAAGTTATTTATTATCGTCTCACTAATGATGAACGTGATGCTATTAATCCTTTTGATACACAACTCGGCGCGCGCTACCCTACCCGAGCACATCGCTCTTTTTTAATTAACTTTATCAGTTTATTACTGGTCGAAAATATTGAAGATCATTTGCCTGAAGGTATGTCGAGCATGGTGAGTATGATTATTGATGAAACCTATAAACGTTTTTCGGATCATGAGCAACCCAAACTTTATGTACGTTACAGTGATGATGAAATTGAAAATAATATTCATAAACTCAATCTTGATTTTAGCGTCAATATCAGTTGGTGGAAGATTGCTGATGCCTTTTTTCAAATTGGTGAATACCGTTTGGCATTAAAGAGCCAACGCTATGCTATACCTACCATCGCAGATACCGTGGCTGTTGTTTATCAAAATAGTATTAAAGATTTATTTTCTGAAATTCAAACAACAGCTAGTGAAAGTTATGTTGATAGTTACAGCCGCATTATTGCTGGCGTAATTCGTAGTTTACCCACGCTGACCTCAGTCACGCGCCTGGATTTTGAAGGCACTAAAATTGTCTCGCTAGATTTAGATGAAGTAGCTAAGACCGGTAGTGCCGCAGCAGAAAAGCAAACTGCAATTATGTACATGTTAGCGCGTCACGTTTTAGGTAGAGATTTTTTCTTAAATGCGAGTGAAGTTGAAAAAATGCCTGAAGCTTATCAAGCTTATCATTTAAAACGTACTAAAGAAATTATGGAAGAGCCTAAACGTATTGTTTTTGATGAGTTCCATCGCACTGCTAAAAGCCCTGCGATTCGTGAGCAAGTACTTCAAGACATGCGTGAAGGACGTAAATGGAAAATTCATATTGCGCTCTCTTCGCAATCTTTAAAAGATTTTGATGAATTAATGATTGAATTTGCTACCTCCGTATTTGTGCTTGATTCGGGAACCTCTATGTCGATTGAAGCCACCTGTAAAACTTTTGGGCTTACTGAAACCGAACGCCTAGCTTTGGCGACCCGAGTACATGGCCCGAGCTCTGAAGGTGCTACTTTTATCGCACAATTTGTCACAAAAAAAGGTATGAATACCCAACTACTCACCAGCACGATCAGTCCTGTAGAACTTTGGGCATTCAATACTACTGTTGAAGATGTCACCATTCGTGACCAGCTTTATCAAGCTATTGGACCCATTGCATCACGGCGATTACTGGCTGAACGTTTTCCAAAAGGTAGTGCTACTGAAGAAATTGAAATGATTTTAAAGAACGATGCTGCTGCAACTGTGAATACTATTTGTGAAACCTTTGTTGAGGAAATTACTAATAGTTATCGTCGTATTATGCGTAACAAAAAAGCGCAACTCGCAGACTCCGGTTTACTTTAGAGGATTATCACCATGCAAGGATCTCCAGGGCAAAAAGATACAGGCGAACTTGAAATTCTATGGATTGCCATTGGTTTAATTCTTTTAGGGGCGGCTATATTTGTATTATTTCGTACGCAAATCTTAACGGCACTATTGTGGGTTAAATATGCAGAGCTTAAATTTATTAGTTTTTTTGTAATTAATGATGCTTATCAAGGCCTCGCAGTATGGATCGATATGGCTAATCCTAATCGGGTCAGTTTACATACCTTAAACCTTATTTCCACTGAAATTGGCAATACGATTAAATATCCTACTATTGTTGTATGTTGTGTTTTCATTGGAATTATTTGGTTCAAGCATCCTGAAAGCAGTTTTCGTGATATGGAAGATATGAACTCTCTGAGTCATAAACTTAAAGATGCTTTTCCGGCAGTGAATATCGTTCAAGGTGTTGATCTAATTAAAACCCCTATTGACGAAGGCCCATGGGCTATGGGGATGACCCCAATTGAATTTGCTAAACATTATAAACTCATTTATCGTGATCAAAAAACCGAAGCTATTGTTTATGACCCCTTTAAAGCAAAGATGATTTTCACTGAACAATTAGGTGAACCTTGGGTTGATGTTGAGCACCTACAACCTCACCAAAAAGCTCTTTTTGCTATTTTTGCTGCTTTTATTAATTATAAACGTGAAGAAGCTGAAAAAAAATTAGAAGAAATTGCCCGGTCTATTACTCCACGAATTTTAAAAACTGGAAAAATTACTTTTGATACCCAAGTGCTTTTAAAAAAATATGCCCAGACTAAAGTTGTGGAGACTGTTACTCAGCGACATGCTTATGTGCGTACTATATTTATTGAAATGCTTATTCAAGCACGTACTTCTGGTATTGTATTAAACTCACTTTATTTGTGGCTTAAACCTATTGATCGTGATTTATGGTACACCTTAAATAATGTAGGTCGTAGGGCTGTTTACAGCGAAGCCGCTGCTGCTCACGCGCATTGGTTGGCTGAAAAACGTTTAGGTTTTCCTATTCGGCAACCTATGATTGATGAAGCTGTGAATGCATTAGATGAAGCCATTAAAAGTCGAATTATTAGAGAGCTCTAGCTATGAAATTAACTTTAACCGGTGAGTTAAATAATTGGGAAAGATTTAAGGCGCGTAAAAAAAATAAAAAATTTCTCGCACTTAAAATGAAAATTCTTAAACGTGACAAAAATACTTGCCGCTTTTGTGGTTATCATGGTCATGCGCTTGAAGTAATCAATTATGATAATAACTATAAAAATAATCAGCCTAATAATTTGTTAACCGCTTGTGTATTTTGTGCTCGTTGTACTTTACTTGATTCTTATAAACTTGATTACAGTGGTGGTGATTGTATTATTTATTTACCAGAATTATCACAAACTCAATTGAATCAATTAGTACGTTTATTATTTGTTGAGGCTTCTAAAGAAGCAAATTCTGAAGCTGCTTATAATGCCAAAACAATTCTAGCAAAATTCTTAGATCGGGCCACTTGGCTTGATGAAAAAGCAAAAGCACGCTTAAGCCATCCTGGTTTGTTCTTATATTATTTGCATGATAATAATAAAAATATCGATTTTATTAATAAACTACGTTGGCTGCCAGACATGAATGAATATCAGGCAGCTATTAAACTATGGGAAAATGAATTCTTAGATCGCCTATCTTAAAAGAACCCCTTATTTCGGAGCGAAAATGACTTGCGTATTTTGTAAAATTGTTGATGGTAGTATTCCTAGTAATAAAGTTTATGAAGATGCACACATCATGGCATTTCATGATCTTCATCCCAAAGCGCCGGTACATGTGCTGGTCATTCCTAAAATTCATGTTGAAAGCCTTATGCATTTAACGGCCGAACATCATGCGTTAATGGGTGACCTTACCTTAAAACTTCCAGAAATTGCTAAAAAATTAAACCTAAAAAATGGTTTTCGTATTGCTGTGCATACTGGTGCTTTAGGCGGACAAGAGGTATTTCATTTGCATTATCATATATTGGGGCAGCCTGGTTAGTAATATACCAAACGTGATTCAAGATGCGAAATTTTTATTTGGTATTAAGTTTTCACTGTTTGCTCTCGTAACAGAAAGGCCATGCTGTAGGGGCGTAGTCTTGCTACGCCCGGCACGGCAAAGGCATTAACATGAAGAAGCAAAGCCTGCTTAATAAAAAAATCATCATTGCCTATAAGTTTCAAAGTCCTACAGTTACCGGGCGTAGCAAGACTACGCCCCTACAGCATGGCCTTTATGCTACGGGAACAAACAGTGAAATTTTTACGTTATTTTTTACGCACTTCAAAATACTGTTTATTTGCTTGTCAATATAGCCTTCCTGTTCAAAAAGCATTTTTAAAATAATTTTTTTTATAATGACCGTTGCCTAAATTGATTGTTCTTTTAATGCTGATTAGTTTTGTATTAGGATTTTTAGTTATTGATATTTTCTGGATCGGGGCGTTAGTAGGCCCAATAGTTTCATTCCAATCTCCCATAATCACTCGTTTTGCATTTCCTGTACTGGTTTCTTTAATTCCATGATCCTCTGGATTTTCTTGGATAGCATGAATGTTTGTACCTAGCCTTATTCCCGATTTTTGCTGTTTTGAATCTTGTACACTTAAATTGAGTTCGTTGTAAGGATAATAAGCATCACTTCTTTGTAAATGAATATCTATCCCTCCTTGGGTATTAATTTTACTTTCTTGATAATTATCAATAGTTACATTGCTAGGGTTATCATTATTATCAAGGCTGCCCAAGATCAGCCAAGGATCAGTGGCGCCATTTATTGAAGCAATACATACTTCTGCTGAACCACTCATACTGTGAGAGGTTCCGCCGCCCTTTGTGCTTGTTAATTGTGCATCACGTGCTGAGATACAAAGCTCATGATCTTTAGGCGTAAATAAATATTGCGGAAATTTTACTTTAAATTCTCCTAGGTCATTCACTTGCTGCGCTGCTTGAATTTCTGCACCTGTTAGCGTTGCAGGTAACGGTAAACGAGGAATAAATTTTCCGAGCCAAAAATCCGTACTTAACTTGCGCGTTTTTATCGTACAATCAAAGCGCCATTTTTCCTGTGCGAATTGTCCTGTTAATATCACACTTTCAATAAAATTTTTTTGTGCCTCTATAATAATTTTTTGCCCAGCACGTAATTTACTATAATAACTATAGAGATATTGATAATTTTGTTCTGCATGCACCAATTGCTCTACTGCTTGATCTACGCGCGCACTGATAGGTTCAGGGCTATAACAAGGTACTAGCCATAGCAATGGATCACTATTTTTATCACACTGTCCTTCGTTAGGTGTGATGACATCACCAAGCATTTTACTCAAGCTTGATTTTACTGCTTGCGGATCATAAAAGATTGCCTTACCACGTGCTGTCAATAATTTGTTTATGTGTACGCGACGGTATATTAAAGGAGCATCATTGTACACATCTTCTTTCTTATCGGGATGATATGAGAGCGGCTCGGAATGTGCAGGAAATTTATAAGGTGTATCAACCAATATTAATTTTTCACCCGTACTTGTTTGCTCAAAACAAAAACGGATGCCGTATTGCATTAATGCTTGTAAATATAAAAGATCATTATCTGCATATGAGATTTCTAAATGATTAAAAGGTGTCGTCAAAAAAGCGTCGGTTACTAAACTTTCATAAAGAAATGGCGTTATTTTTGAGACTGCTTGCGCCTGTTTGATGAGTGCCAAGACAATATCCAATGTACTTTTTTGTGGATAGGATTTAATAGTTCGAGATAATGCTAAAATATGCAGCCTAGGTCTTATTTCAATTACGTAATCCCAACGCTGTTTGATCATATCTTCATGACGCGTAATCATAAAAACTAAACCACTTACATAAGATTCTTTAAACTGAAAAGTGACAAATTCAAAGGTGTCCGGCAAGCATAAATTTCTTGATCCGTGACAGATTACTTTCAAACAATATGTGTTGCTTATTTGATCAAAAAAGCTAAAATTACTTATTGCATCGCTAAGCTTTCCTGTGCGCCATGTGAGCATTTTTCCTCCTGTATAAATAATATTCTTTCATGCGTTTCTAGTCAAGATCGCGATAAGAAGAAATTTACATTTGCTACTCAAGAAAAAATTTCGTACAATCCCTTTCATTGTCTTGAAAATACAATAAGCTTATGAATCAAACTTATGCCCTCTTAAAAACTGATTTTCTTAAAGAAAATACTCGCTTTACGCCTACAGTACAAAAGTTTGATATCGCTCATCTTGAAGAACCTGCCTTAACAGTCATGACTGATTTTCAAAAACGCCCGCCTTATACGACGGTTGCTACTACCTCAATTCATGAGGCCTTGCAACAAATGAAACTTTTAGGAGTAAAATCTTTATTTGTTGTTAATGCTGACAACAACATTATTGGTCATGTTTCTACACGTGATATTCAAGGCAATAAAGCAGCAATGCTCGCCCACCAATACGATTTAAAACTAACTGAAGTCACCGTAAAAATGCTGATGGTACGCCCTCAAGAGTTGCATACTTTAAATTTTGAAGCGCTCTCTAACGTTCGTGTCGGCCATATTGTTAGACTATTTCATGAACTAAATGTTAATTATATTTTTGTGCTTGGGCATGATAATAACCTTGAAACTTTACGCGGACTGTTTTCAATCTCTACGATTAGCCAACGCCTCGGCGAAAATGTCCTTACAGACTTAAGCTCTCAGTCTGTTGCTGAAATGAATAAAATTTTTAATCTATAGGAGTAAAGAAATGACGAACCTTGCTGAACTTTCCAGTGGTAAAAAACTTCCTGATGATATTAATGTCTTCATCGAAATTCCAGCCTTTGGCCCTCCCATAAAATATGAGCTTGATAAGGATAGCGGAGTGCTTATGGTTGATCGCTTTCTTGCTACGTGTATGCAATACCCTTGTAATTACGGTTTTATTCCTAATACTTTGGCTGAAGATGAGGATCCTATGGATGTCTTAGTCATTACGCCCTTCTCATTACAAGCTGGGGTACTTATCCGTTGTCGCCCTGTGGGAATGTTACAGATGACTGATGAAAAAGGTAAAGACACTAAAATTATTGCTGTACCGCATGACAAGATCACAACTATCTACCAAGACATTCAAGATATTGACGATGTTCCTGAATTATTAAAACAACAAATTAAACACTTCTTTGAACACTATAAGGATCTTGAAGTTGGCAAGTGGGTAAAAGTTGACAGCTTTGAGAATGCAGCTGCAGCAAAAGCAGAAATCATTAAAAGTGCACAGCGAGCAACTCCATAAAGCGCAATTTTTTGAGGTACTCACTAATTAAAAAAGGTAGAAGTGGCAGCTATCAGCAAAAATACTAATAAAATGGCAATTACCCGCATGCAGCTCAAACAGTATTTATTGGGTATTTGCCTTTGTATACTTTCTTTTGTGGCTCACGCTTCTGTTTATTTTATTCCGCAAAGTTATAAAAATTTGCCTGCATGGAATGAGGCCGTTATTTCATCAGACACCCTTAATGCCATTAAAGCCTCATGCCAACGTAATTTAAATCTTTATCCTTATTATTTTCAAAGTAACTTTGACATTCGTGGACAATTACCATGGATGATTAGTTGTCAGGGCATCTTAAGTCTTCCGGCACATGCGAGCAATCAAACTATTAAAAAAACTTTAGAGCTTTATTTACAGCCTTATTTGGTGGTACATAATTATTCTGCTTATGGCTTGTTTACGGGTTATTATCTACCACAAATTCACGGCAGCTTAACCCGCACAAAATATTACGCTGTTCCCATTTATGGTATGCCTAAAAAAACTTGGAATATGCCCTATCGGGCCCAAATTGATAAAATGTCAGCCCTGCCTGATGCGCCTATTCTTGCCTGGATTCATAACCCTGTAGATCTTTATTTTATGCAAGTCCAAGGCTCTGGAAAAATTTTATTGGCGCATGGGCAAACATTATTGTTAGGTTATGCAGGACAAAATGGTTATCCTTATTATCCTATTGGACGCTTTCTTAAAGATATCGGAGCTCAATCAATTAAAGGCAAAACCTCTACAACTATAGAAGAATGGCTAGATTACCATCCCTGGCTTGCACAAAACATCATAGAAATTGATGCCTCGTTTGTATTTTTCAAAACTCTTAATACTGTAGAACCCACTGGGGCAGAAAAAATCCCACTTACTCCAGGCCATTCACTCGCTGTAGATCCAGGATATATCCCGCTGGGCACACCGATTTGGCTTAAGAGTTATTATCCAAGCGATACTAACCCTGGCGGCCACGGCGAGAGCTTTACTCGAATAATGATAGCTCAAGACACCGGCGGCGCTATAACTGGACCGATTCGTGGTGATATTTATTGGGGTAGCGGCGCACAGGCAAAATACCTTGCTAGTCATTTACAATCCCCTGGAGAATATTGGGTATTATTGCCAGTGGGCTTAAATACCGGCATTATGGATGATGAGGCCACGCTTACAGAATTTTAGGAAAGCTATAAAAAAACCTACGATGCCGGAGCTGGAGCGCTTTCTGTATTTTTTTGTGCCAATTCTAATAAAGCCTTAACAACAGCTAAAGAAGCATCTGACCAACACCAATAACAAATAATTACTTTCTCTTCAGCGCTTTTTATTATATCAAAAATTTCAGATGCATTTTTACTACATACATTTGTCACAGTAACATTTTTGGATGAACCAAAAACAGTATCCCTCAGATATCTATAAGAAAAAAATGCACTGCAACTTGGATCATCTTGGCATGTAAATCCAGTAGGACTTCCATGGGTTCCAGCTAAAATCCTAACCGTTTCATCTAAATCTAGCTTTGAATGAACAAGATCTATCATATCCCTTCCATCTGCCCATACTGGCCTTATTGAAAACCAAACAGTTACTGGGTCTCTTCCTTCTTTGGGAATTTTAATTCCATACATTAAAGGAGATTTACCATCTGCAAGTTGCACCAACTTTAAATCAGTGAGTTCGACCCATTTTCTTGCTGCCTTAGCTCTAGCAGGGCCATGTTTATCAACTATACCCTCTTCCTCTAATTCATCCGTATGATCTTCAACATCTGCAGTTACTTCATCAGCACTTTTCTCTCCATCACGAACTGGTCGACTGCCTGGTTCAATTGCAGCTTCTTTATACGCTTTTAAAGCCATTCTACTTCCTGCCGATGCTCCGGTACTAGCACCTACAATAGCTCCTCTAAAAGTAAAATCAACAAGATCTTCTGTAATATCTTTTCCAGTTGCTGAATTCCAAATTGCAGTCACAGATGCGCTGCTAGCAGTTCCTGCAGCTCCGCCTGCTAGAGAACCATATAATGTGCCTTTGGAACTTAAAGCATCAACTGATAACACGGTGGCTGCTGGTACTGACGCTTTTCCAGCAACAGCACCTGCAAAGCCACCAGCTCCGGCCGCCGCCACCGTTGAAACGATTGACTTGGCAGTCAGTACTTTCGTTATTTCTACTTTATCACCTTTTAGTGCAGCTTTTACACCAGCTCCTGACACTTGTCCTGCAATTGAAGTTGCACCATTTAACGTGAAATGTAGTGCTTGCCTACCGACAGGTGAATCAACCGCTTTAATTGCAGCGCGAGCACCTTTAGCGACTTCTCCAAGCCCCATGGTAGCGACCGAAGCTACCGCGCCTACAGCGCCCTCAAGAGCAAAAGAGCCCCAACTTAAATCCTGACAAGGCTGAAATGCTGAATAACATAATGTACTCGCTCCTATTGAGAAAACGACTGGTGTGGCTGGCCCTGAAAAAAAACTGCCTCCCATTATTGCCAACGATAAAGCTATTTGCCCATAATACGTAGACTTTGAATACGCAAACTCAAGAATATATTCTGGTTCGCTAATATCGCTAATTTTTTCAGCCTCCCAGGCTCTCAAGACAGTCTCAACTTCTGTAATATTTTTAACTACCTTGCTTCTCATTGAAGCTGAAAACTTGTCATACTTACCAGCCCGTATAAAAATAGTAAATTCGAATGCTTGAGACCTCAGAAAATCAACGAATGCTCGATTTTTTTCGCTTATAACACTCGCAGAATATTTATTTTTATTATCAGGTAACAAATGCTCAACCAACGCAGAAGGTATATATTTGATATTTTTAGCAGGAATTACGATATCACCTCTTTCAGTTTCAATAATAGCTGTAAGACCTGCTCCGCCTATTTCAAAACGTACATGACCACTTGATGATTCTCTTCTCGCTAACATATTCGCCCCCTTTATAGCTTGTTAATCAACTTAAAATAAATATATACAAACAATGGGTATATTTCAAACGCATTCCAAAATGCGAAGATTTTACTTGACGTTAAGTTTCCACTGTTTGCTCCCGTAGCATAAAGACCATGCTGTAGGGGCGTAGTCTTGCTACGCCCGGTAACTGCAGGACTTTAAAGCTCATAAGCAATGATGATTTTTTTATTAAACAGGCTTCGCTTTTTCACGTTAA
>JAGVKT010000077.1 GCA_020050355.1 Gammaproteobacteria bacterium
GGAACAAATGCAAAAGCGCATTGCTAAAATGCAAAGGGTTATTGGTGAGTTGACCTTGGAATTAAAAAAAAACGATTGAGCAGCAAGCGTAAAGCAAGTACAAGCCGATTGTCAGCCAATCAAAGTCTGTATGATGAAATTGCTTTGATTAAACAAGAACACCCGTTGTGGGGTTATCGCCGCATCTGGGCGTATTTGAGATATCGTAAGGGTGTAGTTGTTGGTAAAAAATGACTGCGCTTGAAATAAAAAATTGGCGGAGCGGACGGCCTTCAAATTATGGTCTACAAGCCTAATAAAACAAGGATTCCGCTACACCACTCACCTCGGAAGCCCCCACCGAAGCCCCCAAAAAGGCTGACTCAGCCTAATCAGCATCTTATAACATAAAAATTTAATATTCAATCCTACTGAAAACCAGCATTAATCACCAAAATAATATTACCTGCTAACTTTGCATCATTAAGCTGTGAAAATTCCTCTCTAAGTTTATTTGAAACCTGACCATTATTTTCACGAATCGATCGAATAATACGATCAATATCAGCATCAGGGCCATCAAGAAACTCTTTAACATGCTCGCGTACTTGGCGAAAATTACGTAAATAAGAAGCCTCTTGCCGCATTTCTTGCTCAATCGTTAAATCAATAATATTCGCCAAATACTCTACATGATCAGTTAAATCCAAATAACGCCAAGTTAAATTCGCATCCTCATAAGCATCAAATATAAGATTATAGCGAACATCATCTTCAGCAATTTGCACAGGTCCAAAGCTAAAATCCGTTTGATAATGATACATTAATGGCTTAGAAAGTAATTCTAACACCTGGTCATACCCTCGACGCTTAATCGGAGTATTTGCAATAGTTGCAGAAATTGGCAAAATAAAAGGCTCTGGCACCGCATCATCTCGACGCAATACATCATTCACCAAAAAACGTGAAATCCGCCCGTTACCATCAGACATCGGGTGAATATACACAAACCCAAATGAAATCACAGCAGCACGAAGCAGCGATGACTTTCCTTGAGTTCTTATTTCAAAGTCCCGCAAACCTGAAAGCATTGACGGCACATCCTGTGAATTGGGTGCAATATAATGAACAATAAGCGCCCAAGGACTTGTTTCCCCTACAAATACCGGAGATTTACGTAAACCATAACGAGTTGCTCGATCCCCCAAAATCTCTTTTTGCAACTCAGCTAAAGACTCATCACGAAGTGGACTTTCATATTGCCCGCACCGCTGCTCCATCACCGCCGCAAATCGCTTTACCCGATCAACATTCTTTTCTTCATGTTCAATTGCAAAACTCCCACGACTCTCTTTTACTGTCAACCACACAACACTTCGCATCAAAATATCAGCACCAAACTCAACTTCTAATGCCTGCAAACGATCTTTGAAATTATATTGCTCTGCGAGTTGCACTTGCTCTGTCCGCATTACCATAGGACAATATTCTCGATTCCCAGGAAGATTATCGCGAATGCGCCAGCGAAGATTATTAGTGGATATAACAGCAGCCATATAGAGCTGTTCATCTATAGCGTCAATATAATTACCACCATTCACTCCAGGAAAATTTAATTTATGTCCTGTTAACCATTCATAAAAAAAGCAAGCACGACGGGCATATTGCCCAGTAGGCTCTGCATTAATCCAATTTTCTAACTCAACAACAGGAAGAATTTTAAACAAACGTGCCAAAAATTCGAGGTGGACGCCCTCATGCTTTAGTGCAAACGTAAATTGATCGGCAAAAGTATCATCAGGCCGCGCAGAAGCTAAATAGGTTTTATGAATATGCCCATCTTCGTGTATAGTAGTTCTAGAGCGCGCTATTTTACTATCAATACGAAAAGGCTGCACGGGCTCAACCTTATATTTTTCAGCCAACCACTTATAACCTATCCAATTACTCATAAATTACCCACTTTTCCATAAATTTCTATTAATTTTCATAAATTTCTATTAAAAATAGATGTTTTTAAGAAAAAACGATTAAACCTTATTATATCAATAGAAAACAGAAAAGCCAGCCAATTTTGCCAAATTCAGAAATATCATGAAACTTAAGAGCCATTTGGCTAAAAAATTGACATAAATATTATTTTAATATATAGTTTACAAAGAACAGAATGCTGCTAATTAAAGAAGAGAAGAGCATGCCACATTCCAGGAAAGAAAAATCCCACTTAAAACCATCCACAGCAGCCACTATCAGCTTGCTAACAGCAACGCAAAAAACGCATCTTCCTATCGTCGCTTCAAAAGCCCCACAATGCTTTCCACACCGCTCAGCAGAACCAATTCACTTACCTTTAAACAGCTCAACAACAGAGTGCACTGCGGGTATTTATCAGAGCACACACAGAAAACTTATTCTTGCAGCACTTGAATTATCTAATTTCGCCAAAGGTGTGGGACCATCTGGAGAAAGATGCAGCGCTTACTTTTCAGGAACAGGTGGACCAAATGAACATGCGGCAAGAGAGCTCGCTGAAGCATTCGGCTTACTAGCCCCACTCTTATATCTAACACAAAAACTTTTATCTATCACCACTCCTAAAGAATACATCAACTTTTTAAGCCTGATTGGATTGGGAGTTTATATATTATCAAGACCAACAACTAATCCTATTGCAATGGCAACAGAAGTTCTAGCATCCGCATTCGCATCAGTACCCGGTGAAGTAATAGGTGAGGAACTTGGCAAACGGACCGCCTCGACTGTATCATTTTTCACACCAGAAAATACAGTAAAAGCAACAAACACACTAGATTACACCACATAATAACGTTTAACTCAAAAACTTAAGGATAAAAAAATGGCTTTTAATACAAGATTATGGAATATGGCAATGGGTGGAGCTATTGGTGCCGCAGCTGGCTTTAAACTAGCATTAGCAGCCTGCGACCAGTTACGCACTCTTCCAGAATGTGCTGAATATGTAGATAGCAGCCCCAGAATGAGAGGCCATGTGATTATTGCTGAATTTGAAGATCCAGGCTGTTATAAAAAATTAACCACTATGGACTGGCCAGACTTAGTAGCCATAGGACATGCTAAATATTATGATCTTCGTACAGAAAGTTTAAGCCCATTTTGGACCACTACACTTATCATTGCCGGCACATTAACTGGCGCTGCAATAGGCGCAGCAGCAGGAGCAATCTATGGACACCAACGGGCCGAAGCAGAAAGAGAGCAAAATCATCATAACCCATGATACAACAAAAACAGGACTGCAAAAAAACCACTCTCATTTTAGCCGTAAGGAACAATACCTAAACACATAAATTATTTTTCAAAAATTTTAAACCAAAAGATTTAACACTCATAAAAGAACCAGAACAATAAATTAACAATCATCAACAAATTCAACACCTTAAACATTCCAAGCAAAATCATACAAGCTAATTAATTCAAAACCTTCAAGCGATTTTGGGGGCCTCGAACTTTTCACATTCTCGAAGCCCCCAAAAAAGCCCCCATTTTTCATTCCTACAAGGCAAAAATGGATAAAAAGAGATCAATAAATTAAAAAGAAAAAAATGCATACAACCTTTATACATCAAGACTTACAACAAAACAGATAAAAAATTATGACGGCTCCTGACAACTCAGTTCGAAGGCGGACGCGGCATTCACATCGATCAGCTGGAAGGCTTGATTTATAAGGGCTTGATAGAATTAAAAACAAATTGGCGGAGCGGACGGGACTCGAACCCGCGACCTCCAGCGTGACAGGCCGGCATTCTAACCAGCTGAACTACCGCTCCACCGAAGGACTGGTATTCTAAAGAAGCGATCAGTCAAAGTCAATTACAATTTAGCTATGCTCTCTAATAAGGGCATTCATTTTTTGAAACACGAATGGTATACTTCTCGATTAGTTTATCTAAAAGGATTTAATGAATGAATACCGTTGTTGATGTGGATCCAAGCGAAACGCAAGAATGGCTTGAAGCCTTGGCATCCGTAGCGCGCGTAGAAGGCAATGAGCGTGCTTTATTTCTATTATCACAATTGCAAAATAAAGCACAAAGCTTAGGCATCGCTTCAGCTTATCAAACATTAAACACACCTTATAACAATACTATCTCTATAAACGCTCAACCCGCTTATCCAGGCAATATTGAATTAGAACAAAAACTTGAAGCACTCATCCGTTGGAATGCAGCGATCATGGTTGCAAGCGCTAACAAAAAAGATTCAAGCCTAGGTGGACATATTGGCACTTATGCTTCAAGCTGCACTTTATATGAAGTTGGCTTTAACCATTTCTTTCGTGGCGGCACACAAGAGCATCCTGGAGATTTAATTTTAACTCAAGGTCACTCTGCGCCTGGGATTTATGCACGCTCCTTTCTTGAAGGGCGCTTGACTGAAGAACAACTTTATCATTATCGTCGTGAAGTTGCTGGCAAAGGAATTTCTTCTTATCCTCACCCTTGGCTCATGCCCACTTATTGGCAATTTCCTACCGTTTCAATGGGGCTAGGCGCGCTCTTAGCAATCTATGAAGCACGTTTTATGAAATACCTACAAGCGCGCGGACTCGCAGATACTTCACAGCGCCACGTTTGGATTTTTTGTGGTGATGGTGAAATGGATGAGCCCGAATCCATGGGCGCAATCACGCGCGCAGGTCGCGAACAATTAGACAACCTCACTTTTGTCATTAATTGTAATTTACAACGACTTGATGGCTTAGTGAATGGCAACGGCAAAATTATTCAAGAACTTGAAGCCAGCTTTAAAGGTGCAGGTTGGAACGTCATTAAAGTCATTTGGAATTCTCAATGGGAAAAACTTTTTGCTAAAGATACCCAAGGCATTTTGCAACAACGCCTCGATGAACTTTGTGATGGTGAATTTCAAACAATGCAAGCACGTGGCCCTGCCTACACGCGTGAGTATCTTTTTAATACTGACGCACTCAAAGCATTAATCGCCGACTTAAGCGATGCACAATTCCAAGAATTAAGCCGCGGCGGCCATGATCCCATCAAAGTTTATGCTGCTTATAAAGCCGCATTAGCGCACAAAGGCCAACCCACAGTAATTTTAGTCAAAACCATAAAAGGCTACGGCATGGGCACTGCCGGTGAATCCAAAAACATCGCTCATAACCAAAAAAAAATGACCGTCGATGAACTTAAAGCCTTTCGCGATCGTTTTCACATTCCTGTGAATGATGCTGACATCGAGCACTTTCAACTATATAAACCTGATAACAAAACACCTGAGATAGAATATTTACATGAGCATCGTAAAAATCTCGGTGGTTATTTACCACAACGCTTCAGCAACACCACACCCTTAAAAATTCCTCACTACCAAGATTTTGCCGCACGCTTATTACAAGGTACCAGCGAAGGCCGCGAAATATCTACCACCACCGCTTATGTTCAAATACTAACCGCACTCTGTAAAGATGCCAACATTGGTAAATTTATTGTACCTATCACTCCCGATGAATCTCGCACTTTTGGCATGGAAGGTTTATTCCGACAAATCGGTATTTACAATCACCTTGGCCAAAAATATGAACCTGAAGATCGTGATCAAGTCATGTATTACAAAGAATCCACAGACGGACAAATTTTACAAGAAGGCATCAACGAGGCAGGTGCATTTAGTTCTTGGATTGCCGCTGGAACAAGTTATAGCGTACATAACTTACCGATGATTCCTTTTTATATTTACTATTCAATGTTCGGCTTTCAACGCATCGGTGATTTAGCCTGGCTTGCAGCAGACATGCGCACCAAAGGATTTTTAATAGGCGCAATTGCCGGTCGAACCACTTTAAGTGGTGAAGGTTTACAACACAATGATGGACAATCACATGTACAAGCAGGTTTAATTCCGAACTGTATTACTTATGATCCAACTTATGCTTATGAACTTGCAGTTATCATCTGGCATGGTCTAGTGAACATGTATCAACAAGGTAAAGATGAATATTATTACATCACCGTGATGAATGAAAATTACGCGCACCCTGCACTTCCTAGCCATGCTGAAGAGGGCATTATTAAAGGCCTATATTTGTTAAAAGCTGCAACAAAAACAGATAAACAAAAACATGTTTCTCTGCTAAGCTCCGGAACCATTTTACGTGAAGCAGAAGCTGCAGCAGAATTATTACTCAAAGATTTTGACATCAGTGCTGATATCTATAGCATGACCAGCAGCAATAATCTTTATCGCGATGCACTAGAAGTCAAACGTCACAACGCGCTCAACCCTGAAAAACAAGCGCAATCAACATATATTGACACTGTATTAGGTAGAGGCACCGGCCCCATTATCGCAGTCACCGATTATATTAAAATTTATACCGAGCAACTGCGCGAATTTATGCCAAGACGCTACGTTTGCCTAGGCACTGATGGTTTCGGGCGCAGCGACGGGCGTGCACAACTACGCACCTATTTTGAAGTGGATCGTTATTACATTGCTTATCACAGCATTAAAGCTTTATTTGACGAAGGCGTCATAACGCTCGCTGAAGTCAAAAAAGCCCAGAAGCTTTATAATATCGACCCTAATAAAGCCAATCCAGCAAAGCATTAAAAACAAGAAATTGGCCCACACATTTAAAAAGGTAGATTAAAATTATACTTCATTGATTTTTCAAGTATTAAATAATATATAAATATATTTTATATATTGATTATTCATTGAAAGCGTACTATAATTACCCAATGGAAAATTAACACATTAACAAGACTGTTTATTAAACTATAATAAAGGTGATTTATGGCAGCTGCAGCAAATACTATAAACTTTAACGACCAAGACTACAGAGTAGGAGATTTCACTAATGCAGCGGATTTTATTAGCTGTGTAGCAAGTGTGCACTGGAGTGACCCGGTAATAACAGATCCTCTTCCATTAGACCTTGTAGGACAAGCTGGAAACAGAGCTACTATAATCCGAGCCTGGATGGATTACGCTTTAAATGCCAATACATTAGTTTCAATGGGTATAGCTGGTGATACTACTCCTCTAGCGTTTGCGCTCACTGGAGCTACTATTAACAACGAGAGCAAGATGATTTTTGCTAATAATTTAGCCAGAATAATTGAACTTTACCGCAGAATAAATCCTACAGATGCAGCAGTTCGTAACGCTGCTTTATCAGAATTATCAACCTTATCAGAAAGGATCCTAGCAACCACAACACTGACCGACGCTGCTGCAGCTCCCGCTGCTGCCGCTACCGTTCCAGCAGCTCCATTGGGCGCCCCCCCCCCTATTGCAGGTGGAGCTACTGCCGCAGCTGTTCCAGCAACCCCGGAAGCTGCCTCTTTAATTACGGGTTCAGCACACGCCGACGCTGCCCCATTATTGGCCAGCACCCCCACTGTTGCAAGTGGAGCTGCTGCCACCCCTGTTTCAACGGTACCCACCGGACCTGGAGCCCTCCCTCTAACACCACCTGCGCCATTAACAGCTGCTGCTATTCCAGTGCCTGGAGCTACCTCTACAGCAGCACCTGCTCCTGCCGTGCCTGCTGCTGGTATAGTAAGTCAAATGGCTACGGCACTTCAAGAAACTGCGAGCGCTTTTGCTGAAGACGTTAACAGGCTAGCAACTAGCGCAGAGACAGGAGAAGCTATCCTCAATGTAGGAAGAGCTGTTCTAAACGCAGGAAGAAGTGCCGGAGCATGGATGGGAGACAATATCCAGGCTTTACCAGGACGTATTCACGATTTAGGAAATTTTGTAGCACCTTACAGCGCCTATATCGGCGACCAAATGCAAACACGAATTAACAAAGCCACTACCGCGCCTACTTTAAGAATCGCACCCACTTTAGAATATTATCAAAAATTAGCTGTTGAAATCCAAAATTTACCTCAAGGGCAACGATTAAGTATCCAACAAGGCATGAGCCGCTCAAAAGCCAGTTGCTATAGCGTGCTAATAAACGCCCAAATAGCACTAAACAATGAGCATACAAGCACACTACGTCATGAAGAAACCACGCCTAGCACAGATACTTTTATGCTATATATTAATCCAAAACCAGATGCACCCTCAACACACTTCCAAGTACAAACAGGAGCGCCTATTCCAGGTGCCCCCTTGGCTAGCTTTTTAACCCCACCTCCAGCCGATTGGGAAAAAGTTAAAATAACCATTAACCACAACGATCGAACCACACATCTAGGCAGCATTAGTCACCTTAGCCCAGAAATGCAAACTCGTGCGCTCGAAGCCTATTTACAACGAACTTTAGTGCTAACCAATGGCATGATTACATTTCAAGGAAAACGTGAAAAAGGTATAGACAAAGCAGTTGTACAAGCAATCGTCAATATCGCTGCCGCTAAAAAACCACCACTCACAGCATTACAAGGTTTAGACCCAAAAAAAGCTGAAGACAAAACACTCTTAGAAGAATTAGCAAAAGCGGCTCAGGCTAAAGGTGCTGATGTGGCAGAGCAAATTTCTATGCTGCTCTCTGGTGAAGCAAAAAATATTTATGAAGCTGCACGTAAAGCCAGTGCAACTCCAACGCGCCCAATCTCTGCGACTGGAACTGGTACTACGACACCAGCAGCAAGCTCAACAGCTGCTGCTCCTGCAGCGACTTTAGGTGGACCTTCAGCCGCCGCTCAACAACAAAGCGTTCTTGAGGCATTGGGATTATCCCCATAATGCCTGATCTTTTTTATGAAGGACTTAAAATATACCTATTGAAAAAATAACAAGGAAACATCCATGAGAGGCGCACCAGCTCAACCAGTAGAAGAAATAACCTTAGCAGAAACATTAGCTAAAAAAAGAAGAAGATTCTATGAAGGCCTTGAAACAGCAGGAACTACTGTCGCCCTATTTGCGCAACCACCAGAGCCCAGAAATCGCACCAAAAAAGAACAAGAAGCCATGCTGCGCACGCCGCCAGGTTTAGTGGATGAAGGCACCTATAAACTTCTAATTAACACCACTACCCCTTCAAGCACACCTCATGAAGTTGTAATACCCACTAAAATTGACCACACTCGAAACCTCATAGACGTTGATCTTGCGGGTATAGATCAAAAAGATCAGCTAGCCATTATGGCAAAAACGCTTCAAGAGAGCCTCTTAAGAAGTAGGATTATAACTTTACGAAGCAAACCTGCTGGCAGTGAAACTGCACTTGCCCAGGCCCTCATTAGCATCGCCGCCACCATACCACAAACAGCAGCATCCGGAAGCCTCCCAGCGCTCTACGGGCTGGATCCAGCTAACAAGCAAGATCAAACGCTTTTAAGAGAACTGGCTAAACAGCTGTTTATTCTCCCCGACAATGAGCATGCAAAAACTATGATGTGCGCAATGCTTAATAATGGAGTTCTACCCAGCGCGGCAGCCGTTTCGTCTAAGGCCACAGCATATTTAGAGAAGATGATAACCATCGTTATACACGAGAACGCCATACGCAAGGCAATAAGCAACAAAGAACTTACCATTCAGACGACTATCGCTCCAAATCCAAAAGATACTGAAATTCAAGCACGGGCCCTAATCAACGTACTTGCTGAAACCCCAGATAGTATCACCACCTTGGCGGGCTTGAATCTTAGCCTTCCAAACCATCAAAATTTCTTAAGAGAACTTGCCAAACAAATAGCCGTGCATCCTGAAGCCCAAAAATTAACACAAAAATTTGCGCAATTGTTACAAATGCATCCTGAGACTAAAGCTTATTTTCAAAGCATGCAAAGCGTGATCACCTTCGAAACACAAATCATCGATCAACTCAAAAAAGGCCAAACTGAAATTACTTTAGCTTCAGGTCAAGTTAATGACGAGGTCGTAGAAGCTATTATAAATGTACTTGCAGAACACCCTGAGCTATCATTCACACTTAAAGGCTTAAATGCGAGCGAGCCTAAAGATCGAAAATTCTTAAAAATCTTGGCTGAAAGCGTGAGCACTATGACTGCAAGCCCAGACATTCCTAGAAAAACTTTAGCCCTACTTACAGGCCCAGAAAGACAGTATTTTGAAAGAATGTGCGAACTCGTTACACGCGAAAATACCTTACGCAGCCGCATCGAAAATGGCGTACTCAGCTTATCCTCTGGCGTCGCAGGTGCTGGTGCTGGCGCTGCAACTGCCAGCGCTGATGAGCTAACAGCCGAAATGGCAGAAACCTTAGTAAGCATCCTTGCCGAAACTCCCAACGCCATCAACACACTACAAGGATTAAAAAGCGCAGAAAATTATAAAAGGTTTTTACCTTTACTGATGGTACAAATAGAGTTGCTTGCTGATAATGTTTTAAAGGTAGAAATCACTCAAGCAATTATTAATATGCTCAAAGAAAACAAACCAGCACAGGATTTTTTTAAAACATTACAAAAAAGACACGAATACGTACTTGAGCTTCAAAGACAACTGAAGGTCGATGGCAAAAAAGAATTTACTTTAACGCGCAATCATCTCAATCAAGAGATGGCCGAAATATTAATTAATATGCTTAAACATGATAACAATGCTATTAATGCATTACGCGGCCTTGACGCTAAAAATCCCGATCACCAAAAATTTTTAAGAATATTAGCAAAAACAGTGGCACAGCTTCCAGAAACTTCCACCAGCGCAGCTGCTGCTGCAACAAACCCAAGAGACCAAGTAAATAATGCTTTATTAAAAGCATTGGGCGGCGCGACATCCGAAATTGGAAAAGCTTTCACAAGAGCAACACAAATTTCTACATATGAAACTGAAATAATTACAAGCCCCACAAGAGGAAACTTAAATCAACTTTCAAATACGCTCGAAGCAGAAGCAGATCATGCCGACGCAGCATTGCGATCTGAGGCAATAGCAAATATTTTCATCGAACATCCTAATCTGATAAAAAAGATAAACGGCATAGATTGCACGACCCCAAGAACAAGAGAATTTTTAAAAATTCTTGCTGAAAAAATAGCTTCACATCCAAACAGGCAGGAAATATCTGATAAAATCCTAGCAGCTCTTGATAACCAAGCAGCTAAAGATCTGTTTAATACATATAAATATAAGCTCATGCTCCTTAATGAGGGTGGAATCAGAAATAAAACACTAGCTCTACCCCCAGCACTCTATAGCTTCGATCTAAATTCGACCGAAACTCAAACAACATTAACAGCATTCGCTAATGCCATAATAATGATCTTAGCTGAAAACCCTACTGCTATTACGGGATTTGCAAATTTAGCCCACAATCAACCCATAGGTGAAAAATTTTTAAAAATTCTCGCACAAAGAGTTGCCGCAGTACCTGAAACGCATAGAACAACAATAGTAACTAACATCAGAGCAGCACTTACAAAAAATAGCGGGACCCACAGCACTGCTATTTTGCGTATATTTAATGATGAATATACTAGAAGCCCTGGCTCTTTACGCCGCCCCGGCTTAGCAGCTCCTACTGATGCTGCTGCTCCAGCTGCAGCTGTTCCAGGTGCTCCAGCTGCAACATTCACTGGTGGTGCTCCTGGAGGAGGAGCGACAGGCGACACCCCTGATCATGGAACATGATTATAATATCAGTCATCAATAACTTTAGTAGCACTGACCGCAGCAAGGTATTCTAACTCCCCACGCTCAATGCGTTTAAAGCCTTCAAGGATTTTGCGCCCTGAAATATTCATGGTGCGAACATCCTCACTCGTGGCTTCTATATGTTTTTCCATTTGCTCCGCACGCTTATGAAAACGCTCAAAATCTTGCGCCAAAAGTTGCAATTGTTCGCGTACCACTTGCACATGCTGTTCAGTCGCACGATCTTTAAGCACTGCTCTTGCGGTAGTTAATACTGCCATCATCGTCGTCGGCGATACCAACCAGACTTGCTTTTGTTGCGCATAATCTACCACTTCACGAAAATGCGCATGGATATCTGCAAAGATTGCTTCAGCAGGAATAAACATGACTGCACCAATACAGGTTTCACCAGGAATAATATATTTTTGCTGGATATCATCAATATGTTTTTTAATGTCTTTTACAAAAGCAGCTTCAGGTGCTTTATTTTCACCCTCTGCTGCTTGGATCCACCGCTCATAATTTTCAAGCGGAAACTTTGCATCAATGGCAATATTGCCGGTAGGCGGCGGCAAGATTAACAAACAATCAACGCGTGTACCGTTACTTAAAGTTGCTTGTAACTGAAAATGCCCTTCAGGAAGCATATTGCCAACAAGATTCGCCAATTGCACTTCACCAAAAGCACCACGCGCTTTTTTGTTAGATAAAATCGCCTGAAGATTTAATACCTGTGATGAGAGTTCAGTCATTTTTTGCTGCGCAGCATCAATTAAAGCCAAGCGTTTCACCACATCGGTAAAAGTCTCAGTATTCTTAGCAAAACTTTCAGTTAACTTTTGTCCCATATCTTTAGAAATCAACTGCAGCTGATCATCCATGCGATTACGTAGCCCTTCTACTCGCTCCGCTAGAATTTTATTCGCAAATAATACTTGCTGTTGCAAATCTTGAGAAAATTTTAATTGTGATTCTTTATAGTCCAATACTAATTTTTGCTTTAATTGATAAACAGCTATCAGCAAAACACCAATCACAATAACAAAGCCAAGAAGTAATAATATATTCATAAAACATTATTTTAAAAGTCAGAACAACACCTATTGTACTTCTCCCTGAGTTCGATGTCGACGCAACGAGGTTACGGCGATCGTATGCAACGCAGTTGCATTCTTACCTCTTCTTCATCATCGTGTCGCTGTGCGACAGCTATTTTAGGCCTGGATCCTGTGCTAAATCGCTCTACGATTTCCACAGGATGACCCTTACGGGATTAAAACAATGAGGATAGTAAATCATAAATTTGAATTGAGCGTTATAAACTCTCCCTCATCCGCCCCTGCTACGCAGGATCGACTTCTCCCGCAGGGAGAAGTGAAAAATTCGGCTTTTTAATGAAGATAAAATCAAGCAAAAAGCCTCAAAAAATTTCGATCAATAATACGCAAACATATAAAAAATAATTCATGCCAAAAGCGCCCGCAAAGATTGTGAAAAGGCTGGGTCACCCACAAAACTCTTACTTGAGCTAACTCTGCAGCTAAAACACCCGTCAACAAACGATCATCACAAAATAAAATATACGCACCACTTAAACCCGTCTTGGTTTTTATCAATTCTAAACCTTCGGGATAAGGCTTTTTTGCAACGCCTTTAATGAATTGCAATTTTGGATAATGCTCAGCCAAATAAGCCTGACGCAAAGGCAATGGTTTATTTGAAAGAATAAACAAGCGTTCTTGATAATAATTATACATTGCTTC
The DNA here is from genome assembly GCA_020050355.1 of Gammaproteobacteria bacterium. Lineage (GTDB taxonomy): Bacteria > Pseudomonadota > Gammaproteobacteria > Francisellales > CACEW01 > CAIQBE01. The sequence goes on from JAGVKT010000077.1 coordinate 13,317, forward strand.
AAGCCAAGGTTTCACGACCTCAAGCGGCATCAAAGCATGATCTCCTGCCAGTACACCATCAAAATCTAATACCAAAGCTTGAATTTGTTCTTGCTTTAACCAGTCTAATTTTAAGGCATTGACTGTCGATAATTGTAAATTGGGCAAATCAAGATATTTTTTTAAAGCCTTACGATAACGCCAACCCATCTTAACGGTATAACAAAGACGCTGAAAAATTTTTTGCTCGATCACGTTATAAAATTCCTAATTATAATTCACATCTTGAACTGTGTTTGGTATATACCAAACGCAATTCAAGATGCGAAGATTTTTACAAAGAGTTTTGCGTCCCAATAAATTTTCCGAACCGCGCAATAGTTATTCTATTGCAAGGTGAGGAAGGTTTATTGGGGCGAAAAAAATCGCAGTAAAAAATTCGCATCTTGAACTGCGTTTGGTATATAATATCCTAATTTCTAATCTAGGCACCAGCATGATCCAGCAGCTTATTACCAAGCTCATCGGCAGTCGCAATGAGCGTATTCTTAAAAATCTACAAAAAAAAGTAAATGCGATCAATGCCCTAGAACCCAGCATGCAAGCGCTCTCTGATCAAGCATTACAAGCTAAAACTTTAGAATTTAAACAACGCCTTGCAGCGAACACTGCACTCGATGATTTATTGGTAGAAGCTTTTGCAGTAGTGCGCGAAGCCAGTAAGCGCGTGTTAAACATGCGTCATTTTGATGTCCAGCTGATCGGCGGCATGGTGCTACATAGCGGTAAAATCGCTGAAATGAAAACTGGCGAAGGTAAAACGCTAGTCGCTACCCTAGCTCTTTATCTCAATGCGCTTGCGGGTAAAGGCGTGCATCTTGTCACTGTCAATGATTATTTGGTAAAACGTGATGCCGCGCTTATGAGTAAACTTTATAGTTTTTTAGGCATGACTACCGGCATCATCGTGCCTGGGCTCAATAATACTGAACGCAAAAGTGCCTATGCCTGTGACATTACTTATGGCACCAACAACGAATTTGGCTTTGATTATCTACGCGATAACATGGTCCTTAATAACAATGAACGCACACAGCGAGATTTATATTTTGCAGTGGTCGATGAAGTAGATTCAATCTTAATTGACGAAGCACGCACGCCTCTAATTATTTCAGGCATCATGGAAGACAGCTCGCAACTTTATATCGACTTAAACAAGCTCATCCCTACGCTCACCAAAGGCGAAAAAGAAAATAGCACAGGCGATTATTATCTTGATGAAAAACAAAAACAAGCCTATCTCACCGAACAAGGCCATGAACGCCTTGAAGAATTATTATTAAAAGCAGGCTTATTAAAAGCCAATGAAAGCCTCTATAGCGTTAAAAATTTAAATTTAATGCATTACTTTAATGCGGTTTTACGAGCGCATACCTTATATCATCGCGACGTTGATTACATTATTAAAGATGGTGAAGTCATTATCATCGATACCCATACAGGCCGTGCTATGCAAGGCCGCCGCTGGTCGGACGGTTTACATCAAGCAATCGAAGCAAAAGAACACGTAAAAATCCAGGCAGAAAATCAAACCCTGGCTTCAATTACTTTTCAAAATTACTTTCGCTTATATCAAAAACTCTCAGGCATGACCGGAACAGCCGACACTGAAGCCTATGAGTTTCAACAAATCTATGATCTTGAAGTTGTGATTATTCCAACCAATAAACCCATGGTTCGTAAAGATGAAGCTGATGTTATTTATCTAAATCAAGAAGAAAAATTCAAAGCGATCATCGCCGATATCAAGGCTTGTCAAAAAACGCAACAACCGGTGTTAGTAGGCACTGCCTCAATCGAAACCTCTGAACATCTCTCAGCACTACTAGACAAAGAAAAAATTGCCCATGAAGTATTGAATGCTAAACAACACGCCCGTGAAGCGCTGATCATTGCACAGGCAGGCAAGCCCGGAGCCGTAACCATCGCCACCAACATGGCGGGCCGAGGCACAGATATTATTCTAGGCGGTAACTACCAAAGCGAAATTGCTAGCCTAAACGAGCCCACAACTGAACAAATTGAAACCATACAAAAAGCTTGGACTGAACGCCACGAAATAGTCAAAAAAGCAGGCGGCTTAAGAATCATCGGCTCCGAACGGCATGAGTCAAGACGCATTGACAATCAATTACGCGGACGCTCCGGACGACAAGGTGATCCGGGCTCATCGCGATTTTATCTATCGCTACAAGACAATCTCATTCGAATTTTCTCAGGTGACCGCCTAGCCAATATGATGCGCAAATTAGGCATGAGTAAAGAAGATGCCGTGCAAAGCAAACTCGTAAGCAAATCTATTGCCAATGCCCAAAAAAAAGTTGAAACGCATAATTTTGATATCCGCAAACAACTCTTACAATATGACAACGTCATCAATGATCAACGTAAAGTGATCTATGAACAAAGAAGCCAACTGCTCACTGATGAAAATGTCGCAGACATTGTTCATACCTTATATCAAGATGTTTTTAATGACGTACTGGCAAGTTATATCCCACCTGAGTCCTTAGAAGAACAATGGAATATCACTGAGCTACAAACACTGCTTCAGACCGATTTTAATTTAGTTACACCCATTAAAACCTGGCTAGAACAAGAAACCACCTTAACTGAAACACAACTCAAAGAGCGTATTATAAATCTCACCTGGCAAAGTTATAGCGATAAAACCAAAATCAGTGAACCCCAAGCCTTAGATCATTACGAGCGCTTAATTATTTTGAATACGCTGGATATGCACTGGCGTGAACATCTATCGCGCCTAGAGCATTTACGTCAAAGCATTAATTTACGGGGCTATGCACAAAAAGATCCAAAACAAGAATATAAACGCGAAGCATTTAATCTCTTTGCACATATGCTGGAACGCTTTAAATATGATGTAGTCAGCACCCTAGCACGCTTACAAATAAAAACTGCTGTTGAAGAAACCAACACTGAGCCAACTCCAAAAAAATTAAATCTAAAATACCAACATCAAGAATTAGATGGCCTAGGCAATGCGGTCAAAGAAACACTAAACTCATTAGCAGCAAAGCCAAATAAAATGCCGAATGTAGGGCGCAACGATCTCTGCCCCTGCGGCTCAGGCGAAAAATTTAAACATTGTCACGGCAAATTAAACTAAGGCAAGATCGTTTATGGAACAGCGCAAAATTCCATCATTAAAACTAGATTACATCATGGTACTTGCGCTCGGTGGCTTACTGATTATTGGTTTGGTAATGGTGACCTCTTCTTCCATGGTGGTCGCACAACATAGCTACGGCAACAGCTTTTATTTTATTATCCGCCAAGGGATTTTTGCAGTCATTGGCCTGAGTTTTATTTTATTAATGCTCACCATTCCAACCCAATATTGGCAAAATATTGGTGCTACCTGGTTAATCACAGGATTAATATTATTAATACTTGTATTGATCCCAGGCATTGGCCACGTCGTGAATGGCAGCCGGCGTTGGATTATCTTTGGTCCTATCGCCATTCAAGTTTCGGAGTTAGTAAAACTTTGCGCGGTTATGTACGTCTCTGGCTATTTATGCCGGCATGCTCAAGAAGTAAAAAATTCTTTAAAAGGAATCATCAAACCTGTTTTTGCATTAGGTATGATGGGCACGCTGTTGCTCATGGAACCTGACTTTGGTGCCACGGTCGTAATGTTTATGACTGCATTAGGCATGATGTTTATGGCTGGCGCACGCCTCCGCTGGTTTTATTTATTAATTATTTTAGCGATCTTGAGTGCCGGCTTACTAATTGTCTTTTCACCTTATCGCATGGCACGATTTCTGGGATTTCTAAATCCTTGGAGCGATCAATTAGGTACGGGTTATCAATTATCACAATCACTAATCGCTTTTGGACGTGGCGGTATCTTTGGTGTAGGCTTGGGCAACAGCGTACAAAAACTTTTTTATCTACCCGAAGCTTATACAGATTTTGTAATGGCAATCATTGCTGAAGAGCTAGGTGCACTGGGCATTCTATTGGTATTAGGCTTATTCGGTATCCTGGTGTGGCGCGGCATGATGATTGGTAAACGCGCGCATGTGCAATATGAATGGTTTGATGCTTATTGTGCTTACGGCTTAACTTTTTGGCTGGCCTTACAGGTTGTAGTCAATGCGGGTGTGAATATGGGTTTATTACCGACCAAAGGCTTAACCTTACCTTTTATCAGTTACGGTGGCAGTAGCTTAGTTGTAGATTGTATGGCAGTGGGTATTTTGATGCGTATTGATTTACAAAATCAATTGCGCAGCTATAACACAGTCATCGAAAAAATGGCAAAGCGCACCATAAAAATAGATTAACGCGCAATAAGTTTTAAAAATTCTTGCTCATCTAAAATCGGAACTTTTAATTCCAAAGCTTTTTGATATTTAGAACCAGGATCAGCACCCACGATCACCGCAGTGGTAAGCTTACTTACTGATTCAGAAATTTTTGCACCTAAACGCAAGAGTTGCTCTTTGGCCTCGCTACGTCCCATAGAGGTAAGGCTTCCGGTAATCACAAAGCTTTGCCCCTGCAAAGGTAAATGTTGATTTTTTTTAGGCATAGGCCAATGCACACCTTGCGCCAATAAATCTTCAACCATATGCCGATGTGACGGCTCCGCAAAAAAAGCAACAATACTGTCTGCAATCACCGGACCAATTTCAGCAATCTCAAGCAGGCGCTCCGCTCGAGCGGACATTAAAGTTTTGATATCACCAAACTCCGCCGCTAATAATTGCGCCGTCACCTCTCCCACATCAGGAATACCCAGAGCAAATAAAAAACGCGCCATGGTGGTCGTTTTACTTTGCTGAATGCTATATAATAAATTTTCTGCTGACTTCGGACCCATACGCTCTAAGATAACCAATTGATCATAAGTCAAACGATAAAAATCTGCAGGCGTTAACACTAACTTTTGTTGCAATAATAAACCAACTAATTTTTCACCTAAGCCCTCAATATTCATCGCATTCTTTGTCGCGAAATGCAGCAAACCTTCTTTTTGTTGGGCAGCACAAGTACGCCCCTGAGGACAACGAATATACACTTGCCCAGGCACTTGCTCTAACAGGCTATGGCATTGCGGACAACGCTTAGGAAAGACAATAGCTTCAACATGACGCCGCCGCGATTTAACAACGCTCACAATTTCAGGAATAACATCACCCGCACGTTGAATAATAACATAATCGTTAATATGCAAATCTTTACGCTCCAAATCTTCTTTATTATGTAACGTCGCATGACTGACCGTAACACCACCTACCTGCACAGGTTCTAAAATTGCCACGGGCGTAATGATTCCAGTACGTCCAACTTGAAATTCAACAGCTAATAATTTTGTTTCTGCTTGCTCTGCTGCAAATTTATGTGCGATAGCAAAACGCGGCGCCCGCGCTACAAAACCCAGCTCTTCTTGTAAATGCCGCTCATTAACTTTATAAACCACACCATCAATTTGATAAGGCAAATGCGCCCGACGCTCAAGAATTTTTTGATGATACGCACGCAAATCCGCACTATCATTACATACAGCTTCTAGGCCCGTCAAAGCAAAGCCCCAATGCTTTAATTTTTTTAATAACTCTACCTGTGTTTTTGGTTTTGCAGCACCTTCTATAGCACCAATCCCATAAGCAAAAAAATGTAGATCACGCGCTGCAGTGACAGCAGCATCAAGTTGCCGCAAACTTCCAGCAGCAGCATTTCTAGGATTAGCAAAAGGTTTTTCAGAGTTTTTTTTATTTAAAGCTTCAAAAGCGGTCAAGGTCATATAAACTTCACCACGAACCTCAATCATTGTTGGCACATGCATTTCTGACAACGCTTTTGGAATATCTTTGATAGTTAAAATATTGGCGGTAATATTCTCGCCTGCAGTACCATCGCCACGCGTGGCTGCAAGCGCGAGTTTACCATGTTCATAACGAAGCGACACTGCTAGCCCATCAATTTTAGGCTCACAACTAAAAGCAATTTCTTTTTTACCTAAAGCGGCTTCAATACGTGCTACAAATCGATCGATATCCGCATCACTAAAAGCATTATTTAAAGACAACATTGGCTCAACATGTTTAACCGTAGCAAACTGCGGCAAAATATAATTGCCTACTTTTTGAGTAATAGAATTAGGATCGGCAAATTCAGGATATTTTTTTTCAAGCGTTACTAATTCTTGATATAAGGCATCATAAACCTCATCACTCACCAACGGCTGATCTAAGGTATGGTAATGATAGCTATACTCAGCTAATTGCTGACGTAAGGCTTGAACACGCGCTTTGGCTCCAGCACTCGACATCGTTACCCTTTTATTTTTTCTTTATCACTTACTAATTTATGATACTTGGCCAATAATGTTTTTTTACTTTCAATATGCACTGGATCAACAATAATACATTCTACTGGACAAACCTCTTGGCATTGCGGGGTCACAAAATGACCAACACATTCAGTGCAACGAGCTGGATTAATTTCATAATACAAAGCACCGGCATGAATAGCTTCATTCGGGCATTCACGCTCACAAACATCGCAATTAATACATTGATCCGTAATTATTAGTGCCACAAAAAACTACAGCGCTCGCTTGGTTTGCAGGTATTTTACTACATTTGCTGGCACAAAAGGACTGATATCACCTTGAAGTTTAAAAATTTCTCGAATCAAGCTTGAAGAAATAAATTGCATGGTAACTGAAGGTGCCAAAAATAAAGTATCCACGCCCGCAAGCTCTTTATTCGCCAAGGCCAATTGCAATTCTTGATCAAAGTCAACAGTATGCCGCACACCACGTAAAATCACTGCAACGCCTTGTGCCTTAATAACATCCGCTAACAAACCCTCAAAACTTAATACCTTGACTTTGGCTTTCCAAGGCGCAATCGCCTCAACAAGCAAGCGTACGCGCTCTTCTAAAGTCAATAAAGTCGCCTTATGATGCCCAAGCGCCACAGCAATAATAAGCTCATCAAAAAAGCGCTGCCCGCGCTCAATCAAATCAAGATGGCCATGGGTCAAGGGATCAAAGGTGCCGGGGTAAATTGCTATTTTTTTCATAAAGGCCTTTTTGAAGTTTTAACAAGATAAACATAACTGGATTGCTATTATAGCAAACAATAAATGAACACGCGAACCTGCAAAAAGCTCTATTGGAGCCCCCTCACCCGTCAAGGCCTGTTTAATAAAAAATCATCATTGCTTATGAGATTTGAAGCCTTGCAGTTACCGGGCGTAGCAAGACTACGCCCCTACAGCATGGCTTTTATGCTACGGGAGCAAACAGTGAAAACTTAACGCCAAGTAAAATCTTCGCATTTTGAAGCACAATGGGTATATAAAACCATTAAGCGGTTTTAATGCTTGAGAAAGTCAAACGCCACGCGCGTGATAGAAAGTTAGTTGCATTAATAGCTTTATCAAGAAATTCTTTACTATGCACAATCTTGGCAGGCATGGCAGGCTGATTAAAACGGATATTATATTTGCGCGCAATGCGACGTACATTACTTACACCGCATTTTAAAATTTCAGCAACTTCTTTGGAGGTCAACCCTTCACTCGCATATTTTTGCAGTAATTCTGCAACAGAACAGTTAAACTCATTAAGGATACGTTGCTCAACAGTTTGAATGGCCATGTCTTTCTCCACAAGTTTGTTTTACAGTGCCATCATTATAGGCCAATTCAGGAATTTTTGAAAGGTAAAAGCAAAATCAAAATGACAAAAAACAATAGAATAATATTATTATATTTGGTCGATTGGTTTTTTATTTTTTTCCACCACACCAAATTGTTTTTGCAGTGCAACTTCTTCAAGTGTTTGCACGTCTGTCCAAAATTTAGCAAGTGCTTTATTGGCTTGCCCCACTTCAACACGCAAGAGTAAAAAATCATACGCTGCACGAAAACGAGGATGCTTCAAGATTTCTAAAACTTTTTGCTTACGCCGCAATTCTAAAGGATGTTGCAAAGCCCAAACATCACGAATCATTTGTGCAAAATAATTAGGCATCGTCGTATGTTTGACCTGAACCTTAAGCGTCTCATCCATCGCTTGCACAAAAGCCTGACGCCGACTGATGCTTTGAGTCAAAATTTTAAAATTTTTAAGCAACGGCGCATACAAAAAAACTGCAATCAGAAAACCAGGATGAATAGTCTTATCCGCATAAAAACGTTCATCCGTATTTTCAAGCGCTAATTTAATCATGCTCATAAACCAAGATTCATGCAAACATTCAACCGTCAAAGGAAATAAATAATCTAAAAGCTTAAACTCATGCAAGGTATGAAAATTTTTATGTGCTTGACCATAGAGCATCAACTTTGCATATTCATCAAAAAGTCGTCCACCTGAAATTTCCTTCAACATAGGCGCATCCTGCGGTATAGCCCGTAGCGTTTTTGCTTCGATGGTGAATCCTAATTTATTGGCAAAACGCAAAGCTCTTAAAATCCGCACAGGATCTTCTTTAAAGCGCATATGGGGCTTACCAATCAAGCGTAAAGTTTTGCTTTTTAAATCAGGCACAGCTGCACAAAAATCTAATAACTTACCGCGGATAGGATCATAGTACAAAGCATTGATAGTAAAATCACGACGAAAAGCATCTTCCTCTAAAGTCCCATAAACATTATCGCGCGAGATAATCCCACCCTTGCTTGTACGGGCATCACTCTCATGCTTGGCATGCTGGTGATCAGCACGGAACGTGGCAACTTCAATATATTCACGACGATTAAAATAAACATGAACTAAACGAAAACGCTTGCCGATAATAAGCGCACGATTAAAACATTTTTTGATCTCTTCGGGTCGGGCATTGGTAGCAACATCAAAATCTTTAGGATGGCGCTCTAAGATTTGATCTCGAACGCCTCCACCCACAATATAAGCCTGAAAACCATGATGATGTAAAGTCTCAACCACAGACAATACCGAACGACCGAAATCACTAGGATATAAACCAAAATTTACGGCATTATATACTTCTGCACGAACCTGGTTTTTTTTAAGCAGCTTAGCTATAAAGTTGTTTTTCTTTAATTTCATCTAAAGTTTTACAATCTATGCACATACTTGCGGTAGGACGAGCTTCTAAGCGACGCAAACCGATTTCAGCACCACAAGATTCACAATAGCCATATTCGCTATTTTTGAGTGCTTCTAATGCTTCATCAATTTTTTTAATCAGCTTGCGTTCACGATCACGAGTGCGCAATTCTAAACTAAATTCTTCTTCTTGACTGGCTCGATCCATTGGATCAGGAAAATTTGCTGATTCATCCTGCATATGTGCCATGGTTCGATCCATTTCTTCAAGAAGGCTCTCCTTCCAGGCTTCTAAAATTACTTCAAAATGCTTACGCTGCCCTTCAGACATATAAGCCTCTTTCTTTTTAAGAACATAGGGCTTAAAGCTCATGGGATTATCTAATGACATGTACCTCTCCTCTAAAAAACTAAGTTGCTATTGATAACAAAAAAAACCCAGCACTGCAACTAAAAAATTTACTTAGGTTAACTTCAAAAATCATAAGCAACTGAAATCTGCAAGTAAATAGAATAAAGCGGTGATCTTATAAAGAAGACTAAGGCGCTGCTGCTTGAGCTTTTCATTATCTACCATTACCAACACCTCGGCAAAAAACTGCGCAAGTGGTGCCTTAAAATCGAGCAAAAACTGATACGCAGCAAAGAATTTTTTTTGCTGTTGGTACGCACAAACTTGTACTTGAATTTTTTTATAAGCGTCAATGAGTGCTAACTCTGATGGGGCGCGCAACTCTGTGTCATCATCAACAACTGCAAAAGGTTGCGGAATGATATTACTTGCCCGCTTCACCAATTGCAATAATTCTTGCCCTTCTTGTGTATTTAATATTTTATTTAAATCCCTAGCATTATTAAAAAATTCTAACAAATCAATAACAGGATGATTCACAAAATCTTGCAGCATTTTTGATTTAATTGCATTCACAACAGAAGTGCTAATTTCAGGATGCTCATCAAGGCACCATTGAGCCATACGTTCTAAAAAAAATGTTCTCAACTCTTGAGTCACTGGCGCAAGCTTAACACCCTGAGCAGAAAATATCTTATGCACATAATGAATCAGGCTCAATAAATCAACAGACCAATTAAAATGCATGATGATCGCAATAATACCCAAGGCTTGTCTTCTCAAAGCATAAGGATCACCACTGCCCGTAGGCTTTTCTCCTACACCAAATAAGCCAACCAAAGTATCAAATTTATCAGCAAGCGCCAACAAAGCACCCAAAGAATTACGTGGTAAAGTTCCATCACGCAGCTTGGGCTTATAATGATCTTCTAGCGCATCACTAATTTCAGAAGAAATGCCTTGCAATAAAGCATATTGCCGCCCCATCAAACCTTGTAACTCCGGAAACTCTTGTACCATATCGGTTGTTAAGTCACACTTACATAATTGTGCAGCTTGACGTGCATGCTGCACATTAAGCGCAAATTTCTCCGCCAAATGACCAGCAATATCTGTAATACGCGCTACTTTATCAAAAAGCGAGCCTAACTTTTCTTGAAAACTAATTTTTTTTAATGCATCCAAATGATGCAACAATGGAATTTTAGCGTCAGTTAAATAAAAGAATTCTGCATCAGTCAAACGCGCGTAAATAACTTTTTCATTGCCCAATTTAATGGCACTAGTATCGGAGGTCACACTGTTAGTCACCGCAATAAACTTAGCTTTTAAACAAGCATGCGCATCAAAAATTGGAAACACGCGCTGATGCGTTTCCATCACAGAAATTAATACTTCGGGCGGTAATTGCAAAAATTCAGTTTTAAATTCACATAAAATCGCCTGCGGATGTTCTACTAAATTTACTACTTCAGCTAAGGTATTAAAACGGATACGATCTTGAGCTTCGACCAAAGCTTGAGCCTCTGTTTCAATGATGTTTTTACGAGCAGTAGCAGAAACAACCACATGTGCTTTAAGCAATTTTTTTTCATACTCACGTGGGTGGCTAATTTTAATGGGCTTATGTTTCATAAAGCGATGACCATAAGTCACATTGCCTGCTTGAACACCAAAAAGTGTTGCCGGAATAATATTTTTACCATACAGCATCAACAACCAATGTACTGGTCGCAAAAAATTAAATGCATGCTCACCCCAACGCATCGATTTTTTCATAGGCACAGTTTTAATAACTTCCAACAAAATTCCTGGCAGTAATTGTTCAACGTTCTGCGCTGGTTTATGAATTTTTACCGCCAACCAAATACCTTTATCAGTACTCACTTCAATAAGATCTTCAAGTTTCGCTTGCGTCGCTTGTAAAAAACCTAACAATGCTTTACTAGGTTGCCCCTCTGCATCAAACGCTTGAGTTTTTGCGGGTCCACGGCGCTCAAGCGTACGCGCTTGAGTCTGTACAGCAAGATTATGAACATATAAAGCCAACCTACGCGGCGTAGCAAAACACTCTGTAGCACCACAGGTCAAACCATAAGCTGCAAATTGTGCGGCAAAGCCTTTGGCTAAAGCATTGATCAAACCATCAATTTGCCCAGCGGGTAAATCTTCACAACCTATTTCTATTAAAAAATCTTGCTTCATATTAACGAGTACCTCCCGTTACTAAAGGAAAACCCAAGGCTTCTCGCGCCAAATAATAAGCTTTAGCGACACTCATAAATAAACTACGAATTCTTAAAATATAACGCTGCCGCTCATTCACTGAAATTGCATGCCGTGCGTCTAATAAATTAAAAATATGGGTCGCTTTAAGCGCCATCTCATAAGCAGGCAGTGCTAAAAATTTTTCCATCAATCGCTGACTTTCATGCTCATAAAAATTAAATTGCTTGAACAATTCTTCAACGGGTGCCTCTTCAAAATTATACTTTGACATTTCTACTTCATTTTGTCGAAATACATCACCATAAGTAATTACTTGTTGTTTAGGCCCGATATGCCAAATCAAATCAAACACTGAGTTTTTATTTTGCAAATACATTGCCAAACGTTCAACACCATAGGTAATTTCGCCGGTCACTGGCTTACACTCTAAACCACCGACCTGTTGAAAATAAGTAAACTGGGTTACTTCCATCCCATCAATCCACACTTCCCAGCCTAAACCCCAAGCCCCGGCCGTTGGTGACTCCCAATTATCCTCAACAAAACGAATATCATGTTGCTGCACATCGATCCCTAAGGCTTGCAATGAATCAAGGTATACCTCTTGAATATTTTCAGGAGAAGGCTTTAAAACTACTTGAAATTGATAAAAATGCTGCATGCGATTGGGATTTTCAGCATAACGCCCATCTTTAGGCCGACGACAAGGTTGAATATATGCAGCATTCCAAGGTTCTGGACCAATAGCACGTAAAAAAGTAGCAGGATGATACGTACCAGCTCCCATCTCTAAATCATAAGGCTCAACAATAATGCAACCCTGCGCCGACCAAAAACCCTTGAGTTTAAATAACATTTCTTGCAAAGTTAAAGCAGCCATAGTCGTTCTTTATCGCAAAAGGAGCATTATATACCATTCAACCCAACAAATTCTATTTTCTCTTTCTGAAAGATTCTGGCATAATAAAAAACATTTTAAAACCTAACGCAGGAAAACTACTAATGACTGACCAACAACAGGCACACACAGCAAATTTCATGATTCAAAAGATTTACATAAAAGATCTTTCTTTTGAAGCGCCCAATTCTCCTGCGATTTTCACCGAAAACTGGAAGCCTCAAGCCAATATGGAAATGAACACCAACTTTGAAAAAATTGATGAGCGCCATTATGAAGTGGTACTTAAACTTACCATAACCGCTAAACTCGAAGAAAAAGTCGCCTTTATCATTGAGCTCAAACAAGCCGGAATTTTCTTGATTGAAAATATCGAAGAAAACAATCTAAATGCATTATTGCATGGTTACTGCCCGACTGCGCTCTTTCCTTATGCACGCGATGCTATTGCCAGCCAAGTCTTCCGTGGCAGCTTCCCAGAACTTAATTTAGCGCCGATTAATTTTGATGCTTTATATTTACAAGGACAAGCCCAGCAGGTTAACACCAGCGCCATCAACTAACTTTTAGAGCGTCCAATCCACAATCATTTTTTGAGCTGTTAAATCAACTGCCTTGATAAAATGCCCCCACACATAAGGAATTAAAAGCTCTTCATTGTGGTCATTTTTAATGACTAAAACATCATGCGCGCTGCTTGCTAACAAATGATCAATAACCCCTAACGCTTGCTGCTCTTGATTAAACACTTTTAAACCCAAAAGGTCATCCCAATAATATTGATTTTTTGGCAAGGAAGGCAAGGCCGTACGCGCAACCCCTAGCTCAGCATGAGTAAATTTTATCCCCGCGCTTTCTGGCTGATCAAAGCCCGCAAAACGCACCAAGCACTGTTGCCCTTTATATTGAAACTCTACTTTAAATAGCTGCCAATCTTGCTTGGGAAAGCGCAAATAAAAAATTTTGAAGTGATGCATTAGCTCTGGATCATCAAGCAATACATGTAACTTAAGAAAACCTCGAACGCCATAAGGCGCACCTACGCGCGCCACGCAAATAATTTTTTGGGCATCCAAGATGTGAACTTTATTATTTTGAACGAGCGGTTTTTATCAGTAAGGCAACACGATCTGAAGGTTGAGCTCCCTGCTTCACCCAATGATCAACACGCTCTAAATTAAGATCAAGCTTTTGTTCTTTACCTGCCGCCAATGGACTATAATATCCAATGCGCTCAATGTAACGGCCATCGCGGGCAAAACGTTGATCTGCAACTACTACATGGTAAAAAGGACGGTTTTTAGCACCGTGACGACTCAAACGAATGACTACCATTCTGTACTTACTCCGTTATTTATTAACCTGGGCAATTATAACTCAGGATATTCGTGGTGGCTATGGGTGGACTCGAACCACCGACCCCAGCATTATGAATGCCGTGCTCTAACCGGCTGAGCTACATAGCCCTCAAATAGAGGTTCGCCATTATTAATGAATTCAACCCTAATGTCAATTTATTTTTGAGGCTGACACGGGCTACCTTATTAAAAAGCCAAGCCCCTAGCTTAGTATACAAAATATGATATAATATCTCGCATAAAAAACATGAGAAATAATTATGAGCACTGAAAAAACCCTATCTATTATCAAACCTGATGCAGTTGCCAAAAACGTCATTGGTAAGATTTTAAGCCGCTTTGAAGCTGCTGATTTAAAAATCGTTGCTTGTAAAATGCTACATTTATCTACCGAACAAGCACAAAAATTCTATGAGGTACACCGTAACCGACCATTTTATAATGACTTGGTCAAATTTATGTGTTCAGGACCAGTTGTGGTTTCAGTGTTATCTGGCAAAAATGCCATTCTTAAAAATCGCGAACTCATGGGTGCTACTGATCCAAAACAAGCTGCTCCTGGAACCATTCGAGCAGATTTTGCTGACAGCATCGATGCAAATGCAGTACATGGCTCTGATGCTCCTGAAACAGCAATAATAGAAATTAAATTTTTCTTTCCCGAAGGCGTATTTGCCAACTAATGAGCACAAACAAAATAAATCTATTAGGCCTAGACCAACAAGGCTTGCTTGCTTTTTTTAAAGGTATAGACGAAAGCCCCTTTCGCGCACGCCAGTTATTACAATGGATCCACCAACGTGGCGTAGTTGATTTTGAATCAATGACTGACATCAGCAAAAATTTACGTAGCAAACTTCATGAAATTGCAGAAATAAAAACCCCAACGGTGATCTTGCGTAAACCCTCACAAGACGGCACACAAAAGTGGCTCATGCAAATGCCAGATGGCAACGCTATTGAAACCGTCTATATCCCTGAAGATGATCGCGGCACGCTCTGCATTTCTTCACAAGTAGGTTGCATATTAACCTGCAAATTTTGTTCAACCGGCACTCAAGGCTTTAATCGTAATTTATCTACCGCAGAAATCATTGGACAATTATGGGTGGCAGTACGCGAACTCTCAACGCACCAAGGTCAACACGATCGCCACATTACCAATGTAGTTATGATGGGCATGGGCGAACCTTTGTTGAATTTTGAAAATGTCATTCCCTCCTTGCATCTCATGCTTGATGATTATGCTTATGGCTTATCTAAACGTAAAGTAACAGTATCAACCTCAGGCATCGTGCCTCAAATTTACGAGCTTAAAAAAGCAGCGCCAGTATCATTAGCAATCTCTCTTCATGCCCCCAATGATAAATTACGCTCCGAGATTATGCCGATTAACAAAAAATATACAATTCAAGAATTAATCAAAGCCTGCAAAGACTATGTAGGTCATGACCCACACAAAAACATTACTTTTGAATACGTCATGTTGCAAGAAGTCAACGACCATGTGGAACAGGCACACGAATTAATTAACTTAGTAAAAGGCTTGCCGTGTAAATTTAATTTAATTCCTTTTAATCCCTTTCCCGGAACAAATTTTACCCGCTCAAGCAACAATCGCATTCATCAATTCAAAAAAATTCTTGAAGCAAACGGCTTAGTGACCACCATCCGCAAAACCCGTGGCGACGACATCGATGCTGCCTGCGGTCAACTTGTTGGACAAGTCCAAGATCGCACCAGCCGTCAACAAAAGCTTAAAAGTGAGCTGACCGGATTGAAGTCATAGAGGCTCTGTCTGATGAACTTACCCTAGCACTACCTAACAAGGCCAACTGAGCTTGAACAGCAGGGGCAACCGATGCTCCTGGAAATGCTGCTGTAGCACCAGCACTTCTAACAGCAACAGTCATTCCTGCAGGTTTTTTAACAGTACCGAAGGCTGCATTTTGTGAAGTTTCGCTCGCCGCAAGAAAGGCAACTGCAGCGTCCCTAACACTATCCACAGAAGGTCTGGCGCTACCCGCAGCATCGCCGTCCTCTATTAAAAGACTAACTCTTAAAGCGCTAAGCGTACTTGTACCAGAAGAACGCGGATGAAAATAATTAATCGCATGAGCAATAGCAAAAAGCATTAAACTAAAAACGATCATCGCCGCCATGATCGAAGTAGCAACCACCAATGCAACAGCACCAAAGGCCTGACCGGAAAACAGAGAGTCCTTAACATGCACAGCGACCGCACAAACATCCCAAAAAAGTGGTGACGATTTATAACCAATAATCACACCCGAAATAACAGCCATTACCGCACTAAAAGTAATTGCAGCATTCTTGGTCGCTTTGCGCCGAGAGCAAAGGGTATCATTAACGTCAGGCAAGAGTGGTGGTGGTGGTGTCAATTTTTCTAAAAGCGCAAAACCCATTGATGCAGGCGTTGGTAAGCGCAATAGAACAAAAATAAACTCCATAACAGCAATACTCGGAATACCCACGACAAGAATACTGGAAACAGCATAAGCTAGCGAAAGCCCAAGCATGTCAGAATTATCATCAAAATGCTGCATCATCGCCGCAGTGGTATAAATCAAGGCCATAGCGCCTCCAGTAATAGCACTCACAGCAACAGCAATTTTCGCACCCCGATCCAGACTAAAATCACAATATCTTCTTCTTAATGGCATGACTAATTTCCTCACTTAGTTTACAAATTAAAAAATTTTTTGTTGAAACACACCCTGAATTAATTTTTGTAGCTTTCCACCCGCAAGCTTTGACATCTCAAGCACCTCAGCATGATTTACGATAGCATCGCTCAAACCCGCACCAAAATTGGTAACCAAAGTTAAACCCACAACTTTTAAACCCACATGACGCGCTGCAACTACTTCATGCACGGTAGACATACCTAAAACCTCACCACCTAATTGTGCATACATTTTTATCTCTGCTGGAGTTTCATATTGCGGCCCCATAATACCAAAATACACACCTTCTTGAAGTTTCAAATTTAAAGCACTAGCTACCCCAAAAAATAATTGCCGCAAAGTAGGATCATACGCATACTCCATGCTCAAAAAGCGAGGACCATAGTGCTCAAAATTTGGACCTAACAAAATATTAACACCAGTAAAATTAATGTGATCTTTAAGAATAACCAAAGTTCCTGGCTGCCAATCCGTACGTAATGATGCCGCCGCATTGGTAACAATCAAAGAATGGCAGCCTAAACTCTTGATCAAACGAATAGGTGCAAGTAATTGCTCACGACTTGCCCCTTCATAAAGATGCACGCGGCCATTCATACATACCACCGGAGTTTTTTCTAAAAAACCAAAAATAAATTCACCCTTATGTCCAGGAACAGTCGAAATAAATAAACCCGGACACTCTCGGTAACTGACACGCGCGATAATTTCTATCTGTTCCGCCAACCCGCCTAAACCTGAGCCTAAAATCATTCCTACCTGAGGCACAAAATCATTTAATGTCTCTTTAAACTGTTGAAGTAAGGCTGGAACAAGATCTTGCATATTAATGTTTCCAACCATATTTCATACGATATACATAAAAAAACAAACAGGGAATAACCATGACGCACATTCCGGTTATAAACACAGCTTCATAACGTACGGGAGAACCAATATTGATGCCTACAGGAGGTAAAAAACCTATATAAATTGTTAATAAACATCCCAATAACCCCATAATCGCCATCACATAAAGGGCATTTTTTATTCGCAAAAATCTAATGATATGCGGCCGTTCAGGAAATTTATGCTTAATCTTAATTGCTGCAATAAACAGAAAAACATACATAAACATATAAAGTTGTGTACTCAAAGCCGTGAGCAACCAATAAGAGCCATTAACACTGGGCATATATAAAAACGCTAAAGCAACTCCAGTAACAACCAATGCCTGTAAGATCGCAATATTATAAGCCACACCATAACGATTTACCTTGAGCATAAAGGCTGGCAAAAAACTATCAGCGGCTGCCTGCGCTAAACCGCGCGTAGGCGAGATCATCCAATTGACTAACTCTCCCAAACTACCAATGAGCACTAATGCGACAACCGGCATCACTAACCAATGCAAATGATAAGCCTCAAGAAAAACATGCATCGCTTGAATCAAACCTTGGTTCAATTCAATAGATTTAACAGGCACTACCATCGCAATGGCTAATGATCCCATAATCATAGTTACCAAAATAACTAACACTGAAATAAACATCGCTTTTGGAAAATTACGTCGAGCATCTTCAATATTCATCATATGTACCGCTGTAAGCTCAATACCCAAACAACTAGTCATCACCGCAGTCAAAGAAAACCAATTGCCCATATTAGTAAATTTTGGAAAAAAATCTGTCGTAGTAAAATGAACTTCTAGCGGAGCACCTTTAATAAACCATAAAACAGCTAAACCAATAATTAAAGTAATAGGTATAATTAAACCTACAAAAGTACAAACACTGGCAAAACGCGCGGAAACATCAACACCTAACAAATTAATTAAGGTAATCGACCAAAATACCGTAATGATGAGCTCTAAAATAAAATGATTATTTTGCGCTAAATCCGGGTTAATAAAATAAGCGAAGGTGCCTCCAATAAAAGCAAGCATGGTCGGAAACCAAACTAGCGTATTCACCCATTGCAACCACACCGCCAAAAAACCTGTTTTTTCACCAAAAGCCATCTTCACCCATTGATAAATTCCTGACTGCTTCGGAAAAGCCTCTGCCAAATCAGCAGAAACAAAAGCACCAGGCAGCAAAAAAAATAACGCTGCCATGATAAAAAAGAACACCAAGGTGGTACCAAAATAAGCGGTAGCTGGCAAATTACGTACACTATCAATAGAGCCAGTAATCAACAATACTAAAACAAATAATCCTACTTTTTTAACTTTCATTCTTATTCCTAGTGGCTTTTGCTAATCAAAAAAACTGCGCTGTAGCATTTTGAACAAAAATTGGTATCAACATTGTGCATAATAATATAATTACTCCATAATGCAAATTAATTTTTTGCACATGGCAATCCTTTAATAAAAAATTAATTTGCAAAGGATTAAATTTCTGGTATAGAATGCACGAGACCAATTCCACACAAAGGATAAGATATGAAATACAAAGCCCTGTTTACTGCTCTTTTACTACCAAGCTTAGGTCAATATGCCCTCGCTGCAACCAATAGTATTGCTGTACCTACACCTCAACAACAAGTACAAATCAACAATCTACAAAACCAAATTAATCAATTACAAGCAACAGCTGAGAATAGCCCAAGCAATAACAAATTTTTTAATAAAATGGGTAATATTATAATGCTAGATACAGCCAATCCTTTTGGATTGATGCCTGATATTAATTTCTCCTTGGCAGTAATTCAAGGCAAACAAAAGCAATTGACAAAACCTGTAGTCGTGGGTGGATACATTGAAGCTGATGCACAGGCCTGGGGTGGATCACTCAATATTCCTTCAAGCAACTATCAATCAGGTTCAAATCTATACATTACCAATGCAAAGCTTTACGCTATGGGAAATGTTAATAATTGGGTAACCACATTCTTCTCATTGCAACCCTCAACCAACAACGCTTCAGGAACTACTTTTGACCAAGCCTTCATGGTCATTGGCAATCTGAACAGCAATCCTTTATTCTTAACCATTGGTGAAACCTACCTACCTTTTGGTAGCTTTGCAGGCAATGGCCCCTGGTCCAACTCCATTACCACTAATGATTTCCGTATTAGTCAGACCGATCAAATCAATTTAGGATATTACCAAAATGGCTTGACTCTAAATTTAGCAGTGGCTAACGGCGCAAACAATACCAACAATAACAGCACTTACAGCCAAAATTTAGAAGATTTTGTATACAATGCTAATTATATCAAAAGCTACAGTAACAGCTTCAATTATAGCGTTGGCGCAAGCTATTTAAGCGACATTCGTGGCCAGTCTCCAAACATCGGCGGTGCCTATAATTCAACACTTACAGGTGGAAAAAATGCCGCTTATGACCTCAATGGTTCAATCGGCTACAAACAAGTGACCTTAAATGCTGAATTCGCAAGTACCACCAAATCTGCGAATTTTAATGGTGTTAGCACTGGCAGACTCTCCTCATGGATGACCACACTAAGCTACGCGCCAGTGTTGTATAATCAAATCACCACATTCTCTGTAGGTTATAGCACTAGCAAAAATGCAAACAACGTGCCTTACACAGTTTCTGGCATGTACAATAACTTACCTGCAACAGGCACTAATCAAGGCTTCAAACAACAATGGATCGCCTTTGTTCAACGTCCTATCATTAACAATGTATACCTAGGACCTGAATATGATTATGCAAAAACCTACAACAATCAAAATACCTGGACCGCAACTCTGGATCTTTCTGCATATTTCTAAACCTGCATCAATACCCTGCTCTTTTTACCTAGGAGCAGGGTATGTTTAAATACAGTGCACCAAATCGATTTTTATGGTTTATCCTCACTTTAAGTATTCTTTTTTATTGTTATGAATTTTTTTTACGCATTTCTCCCAGCGTGATGCTCGCTGAATTAATGCAATATTTTCAAGTTAACGCTTTTGGAATTAGTAAATGCATTGCCATTTTTTATATCGCTTATAGCCTTGGGCAATTGCCTGCAGGCCTTTTACTTGATCGCTATTCAGTACAATTAATCTTAGCATTAGCCTCATTTATATGCGCCTTAGGAACCTACCTTTTTATAAGTACCAATAATCTTTTTGAAGCTTGGCTAGGGCGTTTTATTGTGGGCTTTGCTGCAAGCTTTGCTTTTATAGCAGTACTTAAAACCGCACGCACTTATTTACCTTCAAAATATTTCACCCGAATAGTAGGTATCACCATCGCCATAGGCACACTCACTGCGGCTTATGGCAATGTCTTTACCAGCGATCTTAATATACAAAATTTTAAGCATGTGTTTTATATAAACATCTTTTTAGGTTTGCTTCTAGGTATACTCTTTAGCATATCCTATTGCTTTAAAATAAATGATTTCATTGAACAAAAAAATAAAAATCAATCATGCTCTTTAAGCTCATTAATTGCACTCATCAAAAATAAACCACTCTGGATCAATAGCATAATTGGCGGCTTACTTTATCTACCAACAGTAGTTATTGCAGATGCGTGGGGTAATTATTTTTTACACTGTGAAGACCATTTATCCCTAACCAAAACTAGTTATACCATCACCTGGTTATTTTTAGGCTGGATCACAGGCAGTCCATTGATGGGCTATCTAGGAGATCGTTTTAAAAATTACCGAACACTCATGATCATCAATACCTTACTGAGTATTATTATTTTATTTTTGATACTTTTTTTATCTATAGAATCGCTGGGCCTATTATGTACGCTTATGTTTTTATTCGGCTTTTTCTCTAGCACGCAATTAATGATCTGGCGCATTTTTCATGAGCTAGCACCTTTAGAATTTGTTGCTACCGGTATTGCACTCACCAACATGATCATTATGGCAATTTGCGCACTAGGCCAAATAGTCATCGGATTTTTATTATCTCATCATCAAAATTCTGCCAATCTTAATCTCTATAACAATAATGATTACCATCACAGCTTAATATTGCTGCCTCTGGCTTTAATCAGCACTCTATTTTTGATAAGATTATTACCGAGAGGTTTTCGCACATAGGTAAAATCATTAAATGACACAAAGCTTCAAATTAAAGGGCCGTTTATTTACACTCAGCGTTTTACAACTTTTAAGTTTAGATCTAGACCAATTTGCTAAAGATTTAGAAGCACGCGTCAAGATGGCACCGAGATTTTTTAATTTTACGCCCTTAGTGATTGATCTTCAGGCCTTAAAAATAGATCACACTTTTGATTTTAACAAACTTAAAAATATTCTTGCACAGCATGAAGTCATCCCAGTAGGTATTCGTGGCCTGCCTGAAGCTTTAATCGAGCAAGCAAAAGCAGCACAGCTGGCACTAATGCATGAGTCCAGTACAAAAGAAGACCCCCTTGCAGAAGAACAGGCACAAACTACCGAGTTGTTCGTAGGAACTAAAATTATTGAAACATCTACCCGCACCGTACAACGCGTGTATGTGCAAAATGGCGATCTTATTATTATTGGCTCAGTAAGCGCTAATTCAGAATTAATCGCTGATGGCAATATCCATATTTACGGCGTTCTGCGTGGCCATGCACTCGCAGGAATGAATGGCAATAAAAAAGCTAGGATTTTTTGTCAACAATTAGCAGCCGAAATGGTTTCTATCGCTGGTCAAAATCAACGCTTTGAAAACATTGAACAACTCACACAACGCCCCACACAAATTTATTTGAATGTTCAAGATGAACTCATCGTTGCCAAATTATAATCACCACTGTTGCATCATTGTGCTAAATATTAGAAAATAAAAAAATGCTTATCATAAAATAATAAAAATGGCTGCAGCTTTTTTTGATATTTTTGGTATTTTTTCTCAACTCATGAGAGAGCTTTATCCTGTAGAAAAAAACCCCAAGCCCACCCCCACAACGACTGCAGCCACTAGCGCCTTCCACCGACCTTCTAAAACCCTTACCTCGTCTGCCACCACTTTTGGCCCAACGCCAATTACAGGAGCAACCACAGCTCTAGCAGGTGCCGGCGGTCCACCACCAACAAAGATCAAGCCTATAACTTGTTTAAGCTCAGAATACTTGGAAGCAAAAAAAGAAAAGTATGCTTTTCGAACTGTAGGATACACCGAATACCAAGAAAAAAAAGTTACCGATCTTGGCAAACTTTTTAATAAATTTCTACGGGATTTAGAAAAACAACCTGACAAACGCCCAGGCATTGTTTTATTAGAGCCTTTAGCAAACGAGTTAGAAAAACTTGCACCTTTTAATGAAATTCGAAAAGGAGTAGAAATAGCAAACTTAATAACAGATATTCATCAATGGGTAAAAGAAATAAGATCGGTTAACTTCAAACCAAAAATAAGAGGAAGAAAACCATTAGAATATATGTACCACGGCGAGTTGCTACACATCGGCACAGTCTCAGATAAATTCGTTACACAAATAAGAATTTTAGCAGCAATTTTTCCTTCTTCTTCCAAAGAAATAGAAGAGATCGTCCCAGACCCAGAAACCATTGGAACACCATCAGCGGAAGCGGGTATACACCTGGGCTATTAACTCATGTTTCAACTTCGACCTAGAACTTTAATATCTTTTACATATTGAAAAACTTCATTAGCCCGCAAGAGCGCTAATAATTCGGCCTTAAGATAATGAATCCGACTAATTAAGCCCTGGTGTTTGACACTGAGCACTAAAGTCCCGGAGCGTAAATTAATGACGCTACATTGATCTTTTAACTCGGGAGGGACAAGTTCATTAAATTTTTTTGTGAGATTTTGCATGACTTGCGCTTGCTTAAAAATATTCGCCAAAGGACTGCGCTGGTCTTGCATCAATTCCTGAATTGAGGGCATAAGTTAATGCTTATTTTTCATAATCGGCATACGCCAATCTTTACCAAAACCACGACGGGAAACTTTTGGACCCAGAGGGGCTTGGTGCCGCTTATGTTCGCTACGATGGATCATCTGAATCACACGCTCGACTTCTATTTCAGCAAAGCCTTGCGCACAAATATGTTCAAGACTTAAATTTTCTTCTACATATAATTTTAAAATTTTATCCAACAAATCATAATCAGGTAAACTGTCTTGATCTTTTTGATTAGCACGTAATTCGGCAGTGGGCGCGCGCTGAATGACTTCTTCAGGAATAATTTCTCGTGTTTGATTACAAAAACGCGCCAAACGATAAACATCGGTCTTATAAAGATCTTTTAAGAGCGCAAATCCACCAATTAAATCCCCATAAAGGGTACCATAACCCACCGCCAATTCGCTTTTATTGACAGTAGCTAAAACGATCTTTCCAGATTTATTAGAAAGTGCCATTAAAATCATACCACGCAACCGTGCCTGAATATTTTCCTCAGTCACATCCCAATTTTTATGGACAAAATGCGGCGATAATTCTTGCAAGAAAGTTTTAAATAAAGGTTCAATGCTAATTTCATGAATTTTAACACCTAAGGTCGCTGCTTGCTTTTTAGCCGCAGCAATGCTCAAGTCTTCTGTAAAACGTGAAGGCATCAAAACTCCTTCTACTTGATCTGCACCTAAAGCCGCTACAGCAAGTGCTAAGGTCAACGCTGAGTCAATGCCTCCTGACAAACCAATCAACACACCAGGAAAACGATGATGGCGCACATAAGCACGCAAAGCATAAATCAAAGATTGATAAAGCTCAGCCGTTTTATCTAGAGCAAAATGCGGCTGCCACTCTTGATCTAAAGTGATTTTTGTTGCCGAAGCTACCTCAAAAGTAGCAAACACTTCTTTGAATTGTGGCAACACGCCCAATAGCGTTGCATCTTTACCTAAAATAAACGAAGCGCCATCAAAAATAACTTCGTCTTGCACACCCACTTGATGCACATACACAAAAGGGACCTTTAATTTTTGTACTACTGCCTGCGCGCTCACCAAACGCTGCTCACGTTTAGTAATATCAAAAGGCGAAGCATTAATACTGATCACCATATCAAGATCATTACCTAATTTAGCAAAGACCTGTCCACGCCAAAAATCTTCGCAAATTAATAAACCCAATTTCAAACCACGAATGGTCAATGTTCCTGGTTCATGACCTTTGACAAAATAACGTTCTTCATCAAAAACACCATAATTAGGTAAAGCTTGTTTAATATACACGGTGTCAATTTTATGATCATGATAAACCAAAAGCGCATTAAAAATTTTATGATCTTGGTAATAAGGTGTTCCTAAAATAATCCAAATATTGGCCGGAAACTGCAGGGCCAAAAAAACTTGCGCCTCTTGAACGGCGCGATTAAAATCTGCCTGCATCAATAGATCTTCGGGTAAATAACCACTCAATGCACACTCAGGAAAAATCAACAAATCCACTTTTTGGGCAACAGCTTCATGAGCTACACGAATCATACGTTCACAATTCGCCATAATAGCGTTTACTGGAAAAATACCTTGATAGACAGCCACTTTCATGATCAATCTTCCTTCTAGCTTTTGGTTTCTACAGGCGGCGTTAACAAAGAGACCACCTTAACGACCTTATTACGTAAAGCTTTAGGCAAAGCCACACCCCTTTGACCACGCTCACCTCTAAACCCTGCTAACTCTTTTAGGCTCAGCACAGTACGCCCAGAAAATTCTAGAGTATCTTGCGCACTTAAAATCCAAACGCCCAGCAAAGCATCTGCTTTTTTATCAAACTCTGCTTTTTTAATTTCAATTAATTTATTACCTTTTCCTTTAGGCAACTTGGGCAAATCTTTAACTTTAATGATTAGCATTCGGCCTGCTGTGGTAATTAAAGCGGCTTCATCGGTCTCATAATTAATAACACGCACCGGATCAACAGGAAGAATACCTGCCGCTAATGTAAGCAAACCTTTACCCGCTTTATTTTTACTTTGCATCTCTGCAATCGTAGTGACAAAGCCATAACCCAATTCACTTGCAAGAGCATAAAGTTGCTGTTCTTCACCCCCAGCCATCGCCACCACTGAACTTGCAGCTTCGATAGTAAAGTGACCGGTTAGCGGCTCACCTTGACCACGCGCCGAAGGTAATTTATGAGGGAAAGTGCTATAGCTACGCCCGGTAGAATCAATAAAAATTAAAGGTTGATTATTTTTAGTAACCAAAGCCTTAGCAAAACTATCTCCAGTTTTGTAAGACAATTGTTCTGGATCAATCTCTGCCCCCTTAGCACACCTGACCCACCCTTGCTTAGAAAGTACAACCGTGACCGTTTCGGTAGGCACTAATAATTCTTCTTTTAAAGCTTTAGCTTCTTCACGTTCAACCCATTTGGTACGACGAGCATCACCATAATCTTTAATGATTTGCTCTAACTCTTGAGCTAACTTATCTTTTAATAAATTTTTATTGGCTAAAATCTTTTGCAAAGCATCACGCTCTTTGGCCAATTCTTCTTGTTCAGCACGAATTTTCATTTCTTCTAATTTTGCCAATTGACGTAGGCGAATTTCTAAAATTGCATCAGCCTGAAGCTCACTTAATTTAAAGCGTTTCATTAATTCTTTTTTAGGATCTTCAGCAGTACGAATAATATGAATGACATCATCAATATTTAAAAAAGCAATTAATAAACCCTCTAAAATATGCAAACGCGCCAGCACTTTATCCAAGCGATACTGCAAGCGCAATTTTAATGTCTGCTCGCGAAACGCTAACCATTCATTTAAAATAGTCGACAAATTTTTAACTTGTGGCCGGCCATCTAAACCGATCATATTTAAATTAACACGATAACTTTTTTGTAAATCCGTAGTCGCAAACAAGTGATTCATTAAACCATCAACATCAACCCGATTAGAGCGAAGCATCAACACTAAACGCACAGGCTCATCATGATCAGATTCATCGCGCAAATCCGCCAACATCGGCAATTTTTTGGCTTGCATATCTTTAGCAATTTGTTCAAGAATACGTGCACCTGACGCCTGATAAGGCAAACTGGTGATAATAATTTCATCATCAGCAACTTCATATTTAGCACGTAATTTTACCGAACCTGTACCAGTTTCATAAATCTTTTTGAGCTCCGCTTTAGGAGTGATCAACTCAGCGCCTGTAGGGTAATCAGGCCCAGGAATGAATTTCATTAACTCACTTAAACTAGCCTCAGGATTTTTTAATAAATGCAAAGTCGCTTTTAAAATCTCAGTTAAGTTATGAGGGGGAATATCCGTCGCCATACCAACAGCAATGCCCATCGTACCATTCAATAACACATTCGGAACTTGCGCAGGCAATAATATCGGCTCAGTGAGCGTACCATCAAAATTCGGCGCCCACTCTACTGTTCCTTGCTCTAATTCGGCTAATAATAACTCGGCATAACGAGACAATTTTGCTTCAGTGTAACGCATTGCGGCAAAAGACTTAGGATCATCGACAGAACCCCAGTTTCCTTGGCCTTCAACAAAAGGATAACGATACGAAAAAGGCTGCGCCATCAACACCATCGCTTCATAACAAGCGCTATCACCATGGGGATGATATTTACCCAAAACATCACCAACAGTACGCGCTGATTTTTTAGGCTTGGCGATGTGTTTTAAACCCAACTCAGACATCGCATAAATAATACGTCGCTGTACTGGCTTCAAACCATCAGCAATAGAAGGTAGAGCGCGATCCAAAATAACATACATCGAATAATCTAAATATGCTTTTTTAGTAAATTTTTGAATAGGCTGCTGCTCAATACCTTCAAAATTTAGTGCTAAATTTTCTGCCATTTTATAACCTTTTGGTTTATTTGCTACAACAGGTTTCAGTTAAATCACGTAAACAATTGATCAAAGTTGAAAAGCGTGAGAATTCCTGTGTAGAAATTTTAAAATCTTCCATCAAGATATACCAGCGATCAACAAAGTATTTATATTGTTCAGCCCAATTCTTAATCCGTTGATTCACATTTTGTGCTTTAGTTTTATTTTTAATAATATTAATAACCAAGATCGCTTGATAACGATTTAAACGATCTTTTAAGGACGAAGCCGTTAACATATCCCAATATCCCTGTAACGCTGCTTCATTCAAACGCTGACGCAACCACGATAAACCAAAATTTTGGCTTAAAGCATAATAAGTAGACATCATCTCTGTATAAGAAATTTTATATTCACGTGCTGCATGGATGATATCAAAAGCAGAATAAAGATAATAAAAATCAGCCACGCGCTCAGCCAAAGCTTTAGGCGCGCCATGACTGCAATATTCACTAATCATCTGCGCACGAAATGCATTTTGATCTTCATTCAAATAATCGCGCGTACGTTTAAAAATTTCTTGGCAACCTTCTTTAAAATATTGAAAAATTTCTCGAGGGTCCATTTGCCGACGGTAATGCGTTAACAACCAACGGCACTGATGTTGTAAAAAATCACTTAGCTGATTCATCATGCCAATCTGTACTACTGCCGGTACTTTACCATCCAAAGCTTCAATTTCTTGCCATAAAGCTTCGATTTCAAAAAGCTCTAAAGCCACTACAAAAGCACGGCTACTCATATCAGGTGCTGCCCCCACCTCATCATACATCCGATGAATATAAGCAATCCCTAAATATTGCACTAATTTATTAACCAGCTGAGTTACAATAATTTCACGCTTCAACGGATGGTTGCTCATCGCCTTGTGGTATTTTTCATTTAATACTTTAGGGAACTCTAAAAATAAAAATTTCTCAAAATAAACGTCATTCGGCAATGCAGATTTTAAGATTATTTCTTTAATCGTATTTTTTACATAAGCCATTAATACGGAAAATTCTGGCTTGGTAAAGCTTTTATTTTGTGAAATACGTGCCTTTAAAACTTTATCATTTGGCAAAGCCTCAAGCGTACGACTAATAAAACCTTCACGCTCCAATTCACGTAAAACCCGAATATAAGTTGTGCCCGCACTGCTTTGTTGAATACCATTGCTAATAGTCTCAGTTTGATGATAATTATCAGACAAAACCAATTGCGCTACTTCTTGCTCCATCGCAGCGAGCAAATTATTACGCTCACTAAGACTTAAAGCACCTTGGTGCATAACTTCATTTAATAAAATTTTGATATTCACTTCATGGTCTGAACAATCAACTCCAGCAGAATTATCGATAGCATCAGTACAAATTTGTCCATCATTCAAAGCAAATTCAACACGCGCCAATTGAGTAAAACCAAGATTACCACCCTCTCCAACAACTTTACAACGCAACTCCGTAGCGTCGATACGCACCGCATCGTTAGCCCGATCACCCACTTCTTGATTGGTTTGCGTTGAAGCTTTAACATAAGTACCAATACCACCATTCCAAAATAATTCAAGCGGTGCCTGTAAGATTGCTTTAATTAATTCATTGGGTTCTAATTCATCCGCTTCAATTTTTAACACCTCTTGAACTTCTTTACTGATAGGAATTACTTTTAAGGTACGCTCATAAACACCGCCACCCCGGCTAATTAACTTATGATTATAGTCATTCCACGTGGAACGACTTAATTTAAACAAACGCTCCCGCTCTTTAAAACTCGTTTCAGAATTAGGATGAGGATCTAAAAAAATATGCATATGATTAAAAGCAGCAACTAATTTAATATGCTTAGACAAGAGCATACCATTACCAAAGACATCACCAGACATATCCCCAATACCCAAACAGGTAAAATCCTCTTTTTGGATATCTTTGTTAAGAAAGAGAAAATGTCGTTTTACAGATTCCCAGGCGCCTCGAGCAGTAATGCCCATCTTCTTATGATCATATCCAAAGCTACCACCAGAAGCAAAAGCATCCCCTAACCAAAATTGATAAGATTGCGAAATCGCATTCGCGATATCTGAAAAAGTAGCCGTACCTTTATCCGCTGCAACCACAAAATAAGGATCATCGTCATCGTATCGAACGACATCCGCAGGCGGCACTACGACATTATCAACAATATTATCAGTAAGATCCAAAAGTGCAGAAATATAAATCTTATAACAACGAATTGCTTCCGCTTGAATCTCATCACGCCCTTGTTGTGCTGAGAGTTTTTTTGGATAAAATCCTCCTTTAGCACCTAGAGGGACAATCACTGCATTTTTTACTTGCTGCGCTTTCATGAGTCCTAAAACTTCAGTACGGAAATCTTCTCGACGATCAGACCAGCGGATCCCCCCTCGAGCTACTTTGGCACCCCGCAAATGCACGCCTTCAACTTCTGGTGAATACACGAAAATTTCTGCCATCGGAACAGGTTTGGGCATATCTGGAATTAAAGCCGGATTTAATTTAAAGGCAACGCAAGATTTAAACTGGCCTTCAGCATCTTTCTGATAATAATTAGTACGTAACATCGCTTTAATAACATCTTTAAAACGACGAATAATGCGGTCATGATCCAAATTAGCAACCTTGGCTAGCGTTTTAATTAGAGTGTCCATGATTGCATTAAATTGTTCTTGTTTTTTGCGCGTAGCCTCTACTTTAAATTTAGTGGTAAAGAGTTGCACCAGCAAGCGCGTTAATTCAGGATACTGCACCAAAGTATCTTCAAGATATTGTTGACTATAAACAAAACCAATCTGGGCCAAATATTTAGCAATAGCGCGCAAAATAACTACCTCACGAATGCTTAAGCCCACACTCAAGATCAAACGATTAAACCCATCGCTTTCTGCTTTTTGGCGCCATACCTCTAAAAAGGCATCTTTAAAAGCGCTTTTAAGCTCATCAAAATTTTCATGCAAACCTCGAGCATCAATTAAAAAATCTGAAAGCCAAACAGATAAATCACCCGCTAAAGTAATTTCATAAGGCCACTCTTCAATAACTTTTAAACCAAAATCTTCTAAAATAGGTAAGACATGCGTAAGCCACAAACCATGATGACATTGCATAAGCTTCAAATGAATAATATGCACATCATGCAAATCACGCTCTAGATCAATGGCCAAAGTTTCATTAACTTCAAGGATGTGTTCTATCTCAGCAATATCTAAAAGCGCTGTGGTAACTGGAAAATCATCTCGATAAGATGAGGAAAATGCGCGCGCATATTTGTTATAAACAAAATTACCATGATGCTCACCTAACTTCTCAATCAACAACGCTTTTAAATCATCGCGCCAACTGCGTGCAGCAGCACATAATTTCGCTTCAATGGCTTTAATATCAGGAATAAGGTGATTTTTAGGATTAGTAGTGACTAAAAAATCAATACGACACAAAATAGAAGGTAAAAATTTTGGTACAAAATTAGAGCTTGTACCATGCAATTCTTTCATCAAAATATTTTGGAATTTAATACGTAACTCGGTATTAAAAAGGTCACGCGGTAAATAAACCATACAACTATAAAAGCGATTAAGAATATCACGACGCATAAATAATCTAATTCTTTGACGCTCTTGAATATGCAAAATCCCCATAACAGTATCAAACAATGCTTCTTTAGAAATTTGAAACAATTCATCTTTAGGAAAACTTTCGATGATATCTTCTAGAGCTTTAGCATCATGACCTTTAGGCGGTAAGTGCACCCGATCAAAAACATAATGAACTTTTTTGCGCAGATAAGGGATATCCTGCGTCAATGTATGATAGGCGCTTGAAGTATACAAACCTAAAAAACGCCCCTCTTTTAAAACTCTACCATGTTCGTCAAATTCACGTACAATAACAACATCCATCCATACTGGCCGATGAACCGTAGCCATATAACTTGATTTAGTAATCACCAAGCTCTCAGCATCCCAAGTTTTTAGGTCTACCGAAAATTCATTAGCCAAAATCCCTGGTTTATAAGAACTACGCTCACGCATTAAACCCAAAGCAGATTTGGATTCGTACTGCCAGAATGTATTTTTATTATTTGCAGGCTTAAATTCAGCAAAGCCTAAAAAAGTAAAGTGATCATTATCAAGCCACTTTAAAAAAGCGATAGCCTCTTCAAATTTTGCAGTGACAGTGTTTTTAGCTAATTGCTCCAAATGCTCAACATAGCTCGTCAAAGCTTGCTTCATCGAAGGGAAATCATCAACCACCAAACTAATATCTAACAAAATTCCATAAAGCGTTTGTGACAATGCCTGCAAAGCAGCAGCATCACTTTGTCGGTCAATAACAACATATACATTTGCTTCAGGCGCCATATCCGCAAAAGGTTTATTATCAAAGTCTTTTAAATTTCCTGCGGCATCACGAGCAACCCATACACCTCCGGAATGTGCGATAAAATGAATAGAGATACCTTGGCGATTTAATTCCATCGACAAACTATCAACCACAAAAGGCATATCATCTTGTACTAACTCAATAATAGAATGCGAAGAGCTATAACCATCCATCTTCACTTCTGGATTATAAATCTTAAGTTTAATTTCACCTGGTTTACGCTGCTGAATAAAACGAAAATGCGCATAAACAATCGCATAGACTTCTTCAATAGGGCGAATAGCCAGCTCGTCTAAAGCAACCGACAAAAAATATACTCTAACAAATTTCTGCAATAATTCTCGATCTTTTTTAGCAGCATGGTTTTTAATATAGCTTTCTAAATTATGAATTAATTCATGAGCGTCTTTTGCCATAAAGGCTTCTCATTATTGAGGGTGCGGTTAGTATAACGGAAGGATAATACGGGGACAAGTTGATGACGCTGGAAAGGTAAAGCCCATTAACGCCCACGGCTAAAAATGGGAACCTGCCGCGCTCAAAACCTTTTCGCTCTAAACGTTCTCCTAATGTCATGATGTCTTCCTATTGACGTGAAAATTTCACTGTTTGTCCCAAAATCGAAAGCCATGCTGTAGGGGCGTAGGCTTGCTACGCCCGGCACGGCAGAGGCATTAACATGAAGAAGCAAAGCCTGTTTAATAAAAAAATCATCATTGCTTATGAGCTTTAAAGTCCTGCAGTTACCGGGCGTAGCAAGCCTACGCCCCTACAGCATGGCTTTTATGCTACGGGGACAAACAGTGGAAACTTAACGCCAAGTAAAATCTGCGCATTTTGAAGTGTGTGTGGTATATACGTCAGGTCCCCAATATGTGAAAGCAACTCATTTTGAGTGATCTAAAATCAGATCAAATAAAAACCAATTTAACAGAATTTGGTCATAAATGCAACTGCTTATTATATGTTCTTTAAAATTAGGATTTCAAAGCTTTAGCAATTAATTGATCTATTTTTTCGCCTTGACTAAAAGAAGGATCATAATAAAAATGCAGTTGCGGCATCATACGTAGTTGACAAGCCTTAGCTAAGGCTGAACGCAGAAAACCCTGAGCCTGTGCCAAGGCTTTTTCAACACTAGGTAATTTTGCTTCTTCTGGAATAACAAAATAAATCTTTGCATGGGATAAATCAGGCGAAGCTTCAACACCTGAAATAGTAAGTTGCTGCAAACGTGGATCATTAACCTCACGTAACAACAGCAAAGCCAATTGCTGTTGAATCATATCATTAATGCGTTCAAGCCTATAAGAAGGACGGTGGGTAGGAGCCATAAATACCTGCAACAAATATCATAAAGATCTTTCAATTTTAGTAATTTCATATACTTCTATTTGATCACCAACTCGCACATCATGATAATTTTTAATACCAATGCCGCATTCCATATTTTGACGTACTTCTGCAGCATCATCTTTAAAACGACGTAACGATTCGATAGCGCCTTCAAAAATAACAACACTATCACGCAATACACGCACTGGATTATTACGTTTAACCACACCTTCAATAACCATACAACCAGCGATAGTCCCAAATTTTGATGATTTAAATACTTCACGCACCTCGGCAACACCGGTAATATTTTCACGTAATTCTGGTGCTAACATACCTGACATTGCTTTTTTCACATCATCAATCAAATTATAGATAATATTATAATAGCGCAGGTCAATGTGCTCTTTTTCTGCCAATTTTTTGGCACCCATGTCTGCACGCACATTAAAACCAAAAACCACTGCCGAAGAAGCCGTAGCTAAATTAATATCAGATTCGGTAATCGCACCAATACCAGAACCTAAAATATTGACTCTAACTTCATCAGTAGAAATTTTATTCAAAGAATCAACTAAAGCCTCAAGAGAGCCACGGACATCAGCCTTTAAAACTACGCTTAAAGATTTTTGTTCACCTAATTTTAAGCGCTCAAACAGATTATCTAAGGTCGCCGGTACGGTTTTTTCTTCATTAAGTTTTTTAGCACGATTTAAGCGTAAATCAACAAGCTCGCGCGCTTGTTTTTCATCAGCAACTACCGCAACTAAATCTCCTGCCATCGGAACATTTGAAAAACCTAACACTTCTACGGGCATCGAAGGCCCAACTGCATTAATTTGCTGACCCACTTCATCAAAAAGCGCACGAACCCGACCAAACTCAACTCCAGATAAAATAATATCGCCACGCTTTAAAGTACCGCTTTGCACTAACACACTTGCAGCAACACCACGATTCTTATCCAAACGTGATTCTAAAATAACACCACGCGCAGGACCATCAACTACAGCTTTTAACTCTAAAACTTCTGCTTGTAACAAAATTGCATCTAATAAAGCATCGACTCCTTGACCAGTTTTAGAGGAGACACCTACAAACATATTTTCGCCACCCCATTCTTCTGGAATAATTTCATAAGCAGTCAATGCTTGTTTAATTTTCTCAACATCCGCCTCTGGTTTATCAATTTTAGTTAACGCAACAATAATAGCTACCTTTGCCGCTTTAGCATGTTGAATCGCTTCAATGGTCTGCGGCATTACGCCATCATCTGCTGCAATCACCAAAACTACGATATCAGTAGCACTTGCACCGCGCGCGCGCATTGCCGTAAAAGCAGCATGACCAGGCGTATCCAAAAAGGTAACCATACCTTTAGAAGTTTCTACATGATAAGCACCAATATGCTGGGTAATGCCTCCGGCTTCACCTAAAGCAACTTTGGTTCTGCGAATATAATCAAGCAATGAAGTTTTACCATGATCGACGTGTCCCATAATAGTAACCACAGGTGCTCGTGATTTTAGCTCTCCGGTAACAGGCGCTTGCAACAAGGCTTCTTCAAGCACATTCTCATTGAGCGCTATGGCTTTATGCCCTAATTCCTCAACTAATAAAATTGCGGTATCTTGATCAATCGATTGATTGATCGTAACGGCAAGCCCCATCTTCATTAAAGCTTTAATGAGTTCAGTTGCTTTAATCGCCATCTTTTGCGCAAGATCTGCAACAACAATATTTGCAGGAACTTCAATAGTACGGACCATGGGCTCAGTGGGTTTAATAAAATTTGATTTAATACGTTTTTTACGCCGAGCAACAGGGACCTCTTGAGGCTTAACAAGAGTATCCTCTTCTTCATCACCAGCCAAAGCTTCTAGTGCTGCAAGGCTAAAATGTCGCGTACCGCGATCTTCGAGCTTAGCTTTATGTTTTTTAGCTTTGCTTTCGATTTCATCTTCCTCAACAACTTCCTCTTTATGATGACGATCTTTATGTTCATGTTTTTCTAAAAGCTCTAAAGCTGCTGGATCAGGTAAAGGTACAACTTTTTCATCTTTCTTTTTTACAACGAGTTTATTTTTTTCTATTAGTTTTTTTGTTACCAGAGGAGCTTCTGTTTTTTGCTCTTTGGCTAAAACCTGTGCACGCCGAGCCTCTTCTAAACGTTGCCGCTCTTCTTCCTCTGCCATTTTTTTTAATTCATCCGCCGTAGGCATGGTAAAACTACGTTTTTTGCGAATCTCCACATTAGCTTTCGAACTGGATTCTATTGGCTTTTTCTTTAACGAAAGCGTGATCTTTTTAGGTGCTTGTTGCTGGCTTTGCATATGTTTAAGCAAAATAGCTTTTTGCGCATCGGTGACAATTTCTTCAGGTTTCTTTTGCGGCAAACCTGCTTCTTGCAATTTCTGCATCAACATATCAATATTCAAACCTACAAGACTTGCTAATTGTTGGACGGTAACGTCAGCCATATTCTATGCCTTCTCCACTGAGCTAAAAATTTTTTATTCAAACCAAGGCGCACGTGCTGCCATAATAATCTTAGCAGCCAAGACGCGATCCATACCTGGAATATCCATCAAATCATCTACTGCTTGCTCTGCAAGCTCTTCCATTGTGCGAATGCCATGTTGCGCTAATTTCTGCGCGATGTCCAGCGTCATGCCCTCAAGCGCTAACAAATCTTCAGCAGGCACCTCCGCGGGTTTACCCGACAAAGCGCGGGTCAATAAGGCATTCTTAGCACGATCGCGTAATTCCATTACAGTTTCTTCTTCAAATGCGCCTAAGTCCAATAATTCTTTTACTGGAACATATGCAACTTCTTCTAACGTCGCAAAACCTTCATTAATTAAAAGATTGGCGACATCTTCTTCTACACCCAATTCGCTCATCAAGATTTCTTTTTGTGAGCTTAATTCTTTTTGCTCTTTTTCTTCGGCTTCGTTTTCAGCCATAACATTTAAACGCCATCCAGTAAGCTGACTTGCGAGACGAACATTCTGGCCATTTTTTCCGATAGCTAAAGATAGTTGGTCTTCAGGAACCGCAACATCCATACTGTGCGCATCTTCATCCATAACGATTGAAACAATTTCTGCTGGAGCTAAAGCATGAATCACAAACTGCACCGGATTATCATCATAAACAATCACATCAATACGCTCACCACCTAATTCATTGGTTACCGCCTGGATACGCGAACCACGCATGCCCACACAAGCGCCCACAGGATCAATACGACCATCATTGGTTTTAACAGCAATTTTAGCGCGCATGCCGGGATCACGTACCGCACATTTTACTTCAATAACTTCTTCAGCGACTTCAGGTACTTCTAAACGCAATAATTCAATCAACATTTCTGGACAAGCACGACTTAACAAAATATGCGCGCCTTTTTGATCTTTAAAAACATCTTTTAAATAAAAACGAATACGATCACCCATTTTATAGATTTCTCGAGGAATGCTCTCGGTACGCGGCATTAAACCTTCACCATTCTCCCCTAAGTCTACAATAATATTGTCACGAGTAACGCGCTTAATTGTTCCAGACAATAGCTCACCAACACGTCCTTTAAATTCTTCAACCGTCTTATCACGTTCAGCTTCACGAATTTTTTGAATCACTACATTTTTTGCAGTCTGTGCTGCAATACGACCAAACTCAATAGAAGGAATTTCCTCTTCCAACACTGTGCCTGCTTCAACTTCTTTATCATCAGCATCTTTCAAGAATATTTGTGCTGCAGGATTTTCCATCTCCGCATCATCAGCAAGCACAGTCCAACGGCGAAAAGTAACGTAATTACCGGTTTTACGATCAATCTCTACACGTACATCCCAATCCATACTATTTAATTTACGTGTAGCCATCGCAAGGCCTTGTTCCAAGGCATCAAAAATAACACCTTGATCCATCATTTTTTCATTGGCGACAGTCTCAGCTACTAATAATAATTCTTTGCTCATGCTCGTTACTCCTTCACTTTATGCCAATCTATAATCAAATTGGCTCTGTGTATATTATCAAAATCAATACTAACTTCTTTGTCCGCTTCAACTAATATTATTTTATCTTTATGTACTGCACTCAGTACACCTTTAAAATTACGCTGCCCCGCAATCGGTACTATAGTTTTAACACTCATCAGTTCACCACAATAATGCGGATATTGCTCAGGATAAAATAAAGTTCGATCCAAACCGGGAGAAGACACCTCTAAAGCATATTCAGTTTTAATAGGATCTTCTACATCTAAAACCCGACTCAACTGCCGGCTCACCAGTTCACAATCTTCTACCGAAATCCCTTGCTCTTGATCAATATACACGCGCAATAAACTTTTACGTTTACCACCCCCCGCAAACTCAAGCCCCCAAAATTCATAGCCCAAAGCTTCAACACTAGGCTTTAACAAATCAACTAAATCATCACGCATGAGGGTCATCCATTTCTAATAAAAAAGGCCGTTAAAACGGCCTCCTTCTTATAAAAATCCTCTAAAACTGGTAGCGGGGGCAGGATTTGAACCTACGACCTTCGGGTTATGAGCCCGACGAGCTACCAGACTGCTCCACCCCGCGATCAAGTGCGGAGAAGTATATAAGATTTATTCAGTTAATGCAAGGAATCTTTTCAGCCAAGCTTTAGCTTTTTACACAAGCATTTAATGATGAAAGGAAATAAGCATCGCCAAGATAGCCGTAGAAATAGCAATAAATCTACCCAATTTCATAGTAAGTTTATTTTCAAGGCGCAACTCTAGCGCGATTAACTCTTGCTTTAAAAGAGTTAAATCTTGTTTTAAGGTGGATAAATCTTGTTTTAGAGGAATTAGATCTTGTTTGGTAGCCAAATGCTCATCCGCTACCGCAACTAAAGCTTCAGCTTGCGCCTCTGCCTGACGCTGGGAAAGGCCACCAGCAATTAAACTCTTAGTATATTTTAAAGTATCAAAAAGCATAATATTCAACCCCATAAACAACACAAAAATATCATAGAACAAAATATAACCAGAGTCAAATATACCCATCTTACTTCAAAAGACTGGATTTTAAAGAAACCTGCAGTTACCGGGCGTAGCAAGCGACACTACAGCAGGGCTTTCGATTTTGGAATAAACAGTAAAATTTTTACGTTAATTTTTATGAAGGCCCTGCATCTTTAATAGCCGCAGTAACGCCAGCAAACTTAGCAAAATTTTCTTTGAATTTACCAATTAGGGTTTGCAAGGCTTGCTGATAAGCGGTTTGATCAGACCATGATTTACGTGGGTCAAGCAGCTGCTCAGCTACGCCCTGCAGTCGTGTAGGAATCTTAAAATTAAACCCCGGCAAAATAACCGTCGGCTCTTTTAAAATATCACCAGACAAAACACCATCAATAATGCTGCGTGTTGTAGGAATACTAAAACGCTGCCCACCAGCGCCATAGGCGCCGCCACCCCAACCGGTATTCACCAAATAGACCTGTGCATTATCTTCACGAATACGCCGCATCAAAATCTGCGCATAGACCTCAGGCGGACGCGGAAAAAATGGCGCCCCAAAACAAGCACTAAAAGTAACGCTAATTCCCTTAGCACTACCCATTTCAGTACTACCAACTAATGCGGTATAACCACTTAAAAAATAATATGCCGCCTGCTCAGGATTTAAAATTGCTACAGGCGGAATCACACCAAATAAATCACAGGTTAAAAAAATCACTGCCTGAGGCACAGCGCCGCGATTTTCCGGAACAAAACCTTCAATAAATTCACGCGGATAAGCTACACGCGTATTCTCTGTATAGCGCGCGTCCGCATAATCAGGCATTTTAGTCTTTGGATCAAGAACCACATTTTCCATGATAGCACCCTGACGAATCGCATGATAAATCATCGGCTCATTTTTTTCGGAGAGATTAATACATTTGGCATAACATCCCCCCTCAAAATTAAACACCGCGCTTTTACTCCAACCATGCTCATCATCACCAATTAAATGCCGCTTAGGATCGGCTGATAAAGTGGTTTTACCTGTCCCTGACAAACCAAAAAATATAGCGACATCACCCGCCTCACCTTGATTTGCCGAACAATGCATCGGCAAGACATCGTGTTCAGGCAGAAGAAAATTTAAAACCGTAAACATGGCTTTTTTCATCTCTCCCGCATAAGCAGTACCACAAATTAAAATTTTACGCTCCGTAAAATTTAACATAACACAAGCTTCAGAATTTAAACCATAAACTTTTGGATCCACAAAATAACCAGGGGCACTTAAGATGGTAAAAACAGGACGGTTTGGATTTTTTTCTTCACGGATAAATAAATTATGCGCAAATAAATTATGCCAAGCATATTCAGTAATCACCATGACCGGCGCTTGTAATTCAGGATCTGCGCCGACCACATAATGATTCACGTAGACATTTTTAGTTTGTAGATAAGCCACAGCCTCATCCCAAAGCGCATTAAAAATCTGGGGCGCAATAGGTTGATTGATTTTACCCCAATCAACAGTATCTAGTGTAAGCGCGTCTTTTACAATAAAACGATCTTTAGGGGAACGCCCTGTACGCTTACCAGTCAGGGCATTTAATGCACCATTACTTGCAAGCTCAGCTTCGTGATTATTGAGTGCATGCTCAATTAGAAGCGCACTGGTTAAATTTTGAAAAACCTTGTTAAATTGCTGTGGCATAACATCAACCTCTCAATTAAAGAGCTTATTCTGCACGGATATATTGATTTAATTTTTGCTGTACACGCGTTGCTTGTAAAGCACGTAATTCTGATAAATGCCCCACCAATGGCAAAGCATACTCATAAAATTCTTCGGTGACATGATTGCCTGCTTTATTCAGCATTGAACGTGGCATCAATTTTGTTTTTTGTGCCACTAATGCTAAATCACATAAGCTTGTCTCAACTTTATAAGATGTGTGACTTACGCGCTTTAAACAAACCATTTTGTCAGTTTCACCGCGCATCATATAGTGTACCGCCATACTGCCCAATTTAAATGCTTCTTGTTGATCAACTAAAGACGCCATACCTACAAAAGAACGCTGCAAATAGCCAAAGGTATCCGCCCTTGTCCTGAGCTTGCCTAATTCATGATGATAATTAATTTTTTTCTTAATCAAGCTAATTAAATAATCACCCAACTTACCTGAACTGGACACTAACGGATTACCAAACTCATCTTTATCATCAATAAAATTACCATCTAACTGATCCGCAATACCTTCCGCAACCACGATAGTCACACGCTGCAAGCGATCATAGGTTTTTTGAATGTCTTTAACAAATTGCTCTGGCGAAAATTCTAACTCCGGCACATAAATTAAATGCGGTCCAACCTCATCATGCTGCGCAACATCAATATGACCCTTTTTAGCCAAGGCCGTCGCCGCGGCCACCCAACCAGCATGACGCCCCATGACGACATTAATTTTAACGCTATTATAAAAACTCCGATTATCTAAATCATCACCGGCAATAATATGTGATACGACTTTAGCAACACTGCCATAACCCGGACAATGATCGGTCACCTCTAAATCATTATCAATGGTCTTGGGCACATGCAAAATCCGCAAATCTACACCACGCTCATTTGCAGCGGCACGAATAAGCTGCGCCGCCTCAGCAGAATCATTACCACCGATATAAAATAAAAATTTAATATTATGTGCTAATAGCACTGCAAAAATACGCTCAAGATCCGCAGCTTTCGGTTTAATACGCGCAGAACCCAAAGCAGCACCTGGAGAATTAGCTATTTCTAGCCAGATATTGTGATCTTCTTTTGATAAGTCTAAAAGATGTTCATAGAGCAAACCATGTAAACCATGATCGGCTCCTAAAACTTTTTGAATCTCAGGATAACTTTGCGCCGCCTGCATGATACCAGCAAGCGATTGATTAATAACGGCTGTAGGACCACCGGACTGGATGATTAATGCATTCCCTTGAATCATTCATCACTCTTTACCAAACAGGTTGCTGGCATTGTGCAGGATTATTAATTTTTCTGCAAGATGGTAATCATGAGAAATAATTAAAAAGGATAAAATAGAATCTATGCCTTTTTACTTCCAATCTCGAACAAGATAGGTTGCTGCTTCCGAAACACTTGCAGGTGAACCTGAAGTACTACTTACGCTACCACTTCTCTCAGCAGCAAATGATGAAAACAAGTCAAAAATTTCAGGCTTACTTTTTGCCAATAAATGAGCAGATACGCCTCCTTTTTTACCCGCATAAGGATCAGCTCCAAACAATAATAACGTTTGGATAATGGCACGCTGGCGACCTAAATCTAATCCTGTATGAGCCACCGCTCTAGCCAACGCGGTATAGCCTTTAGAATCAACAAAATCAATATGACCTTTAGGGATAGTGGGGTCTGTGGTAGAGGCATCAGCAAGCTTATGGGCTTTACCTAACCGATTAATACTCCTCAAATCCCCAGCCAAGACTGCTGCAATCAAATCTGAATCTGCTTTAACAGTGACAATAGCTTGAGAAGAAACACTAAAGAACGAAAAAGAAAACATAATGCCTCCATGCATTAATAATCCCAGAGGCATTATAACATAATTTAAATATTAATAAATAATATTAATCTATATTTAATATATTTTTTAACAAAACACTCGCACCCACACGAAAGGTTTTGGGCATTAAATAATCAACGCCGAAATACTCTTCAGCCATATGCATATAAAGCAATGCCTGCTCGGAAGTTTTGACACCCCCAGAAACCTTTAATCCTTTGATATCCCCTGATTTTCTTGCATGCTGCCAAAGTGCTTTGAGCATGGCATCCACGGCAGCTTCTGTAGCACCCACAGGTCCTTTGCCCGTAGAAGTTTTTAAAAAATCTGCGCCATGAACCAATAATAACTCACTAATACGAAAAATAAGCCGCACGTCTTCAAAAACCCCACTCTCTAAAATGGCTTTAACACAGCGCGATCCTGCTGTTTTTTTAACCACTTCAATCAACTCAATGCTTGAATGCATCTCTCCCTCCAACACCGCTTGATAAGGAATAACCACATCCAATTCTTCGGCACCGGCAGCAATAGCTGCTTTTACCTCAGTCACCACCTCATCAAGGCTGGCCAAACCCGAAGGAAAATTAATCACTGTCGCAAGCTTCACTCCTGAAGGACAATGGTCTTTGGCAATTTTTAAATATTGAGGATAAAGACAGATTGCAGCGACGGGCCCCAAAGACGTTTGTGCAGAAGCACACAATGCAACAATATCATAGTCCGTCTCCTGACCCGTTAATGAGGTCAAATCTATACAACGAACAATGTTTGCTGCATCCATCATATTAATCCGGCAAAAAATTTATTGTAACAAAAAATGCAGTTGCTACAACCCAAGATATACCAAACGCACTTCCAGATGCGCAGATTTTACTTGGCGTTAAGTTTTCATTGTTTGCTCTCGTAGCATAAAGGCCATGCTGTATGGGCGTAGCATGGCTTTCGATTTTGGGACAAACAGTGAAATTTTCACGTCAATTTTTTGTATAACTTCGCATCTGGAAGTACGATGGGTATTGCAGAAAAACTAAAACTAGTTTAATTTGAGAAAAATTCAAGTGTTCAAGAGATATTGAAAACCAAAAAACCTTTAAGTGTCCTTAAATTAGCCTTAATGACCGTCATCGCCATCGACAGCCTAAAAAATCTTCCAGCAAATGCCGAATATGGCAACAGCTTAATTTTCTTTTACTTACTGGCTTGTATCACTTTTTTTATCCCAACAGGTTTAATTGCAGCAGAATTGGCAAGTGCATGGCCTGAAACCGGCGGCATCTATATATGGGTACGCGAAGCCTTCGGCAAGAAAATTGCTTTTTTAACAGCCTGGTTACAGTGGTTATATATGATCATTTGGTACCCGACGATTCTTTCATTTTTAGCAGTCACGCTCGCATATTTAATCGGGCCAACACTCGGCAGCAACAATATGTACGTGCTTACCGTGATTTTGATAATTTTTTGGCTAACAACCGCCATTCTATGCATGGGAATCGAAGTTTCCAGCATCATTGCCTCACTTACCGCTATTTTTGGGGTCATCATTCCTATGATATTTATTACGATATTAGGCACCATCTGGATTGTAAACGGTAATCCTTTACAAATTCACCTTACGTTTAAAGATTTCACTATAAATTTATTTACCGAAAATAATCTACGTTTATACATTACACTTTTATTCAGCGTCATGGGCATGGAAATGATTGCCATCCATGCTGGCGATGCAAACAATCCAACAAAAAGCTATCCGCGTGCGCTGATTTTGGCAGGAATACTTATTTTAGCAACCGTAATTCCTGCATCTTTAGCAATTGCCATTGTAGTTCCTCCCAGTAAAATTCAATTAACTAGTGGCGTAATAGAAGGCTTCGTTCTATTTTTGAGTAAATTACATCTTGAAGCATTAAAAATTCCGGTAATTATTGCCATTATTATTGGCTGCTTTGGAATTTTCATGACCTGGCTATTGGCCGCAGCACGCTGTTTATTAGTTGCTGCCTATGATAAAAGCTTACCCACATTCATGGCAAAAACTAACAAAAAAAATATGCCGGTAAATTTATTACTGATTCAAGGCGTCATATTTAGCTTATTATGCTACGCTTTTATAGCACTGCCTTCAGTGAATACGGCGTTCTGGTTTCTAACCGTGGCCTCTGCTCAATTAGCACTAATTTATTATTTATTTTTTTTTACCGCCGCCATAAGATTACGCTACAAAAAACCTGAAATCATTAGACCATTTCGCCTTGGACAAGGTAACATCACAATGTGGACCATATGTTTAATCGGCTCGCTTTCTTGTCTTACCGCTATTGCCTTTGGATTTTTACCTCCTGCCGAAATGACAGGAGCAAGACTCTTTGGTTATGAATTTTCTCTAGTGCTACTGATTGCAATCAGCTGCGCCACAGCTTTTATCATCTATAGAACATCTCATAAAAACAACCTATAAAATTATAGATTATATAAATGCATCACTAGTAGCAGCCTCTGCCGTTGTCAAGGCGTCATCACCACCCATAAATACATCAACAAAAGCACCCGCTCCAGCCATTGAATCTGCTGGACTACGAGGATTGCTATCAGCGCCGCTCGCAGCGCGCGCTTCCCTTACCAATGATTCAGGCTCTTCAATACCACTCGCCCCAGAAGTGATCTTCAAAACCACATCAACAGAATGAATTTCTGCCATTAAACTAACAAATGCAACCGCAGCAGTTACATTTTTTTCTCGTGTTGATTTATCATAAAGCAAAGATAAACCTTCTTGAACTCTT
The DNA here is from genome assembly GCA_020050355.1 of Gammaproteobacteria bacterium. Lineage (GTDB taxonomy): Bacteria > Pseudomonadota > Gammaproteobacteria > Francisellales > CACEW01 > CAIQBE01. The sequence goes on from JAGVKT010000077.1 coordinate 57,761, forward strand.
ACGGGATCAGGATCATGTGCAAGTAAATTTGCAAGATAACATAGCGCATTGATATTACCTGCTGCTGACGCTTCACGCAGTAATTCTTCAGCACGACGGATCAACATTGTTTTATTCTCACCTACCTCAAACTCGCTTTCTCTAAAAAAAACGGCACCAAGTGTTGCCCTCGCTTCAATAATTTCTTCAGTGATTTCTGTTGGAGTTGCTCTTAAGCAAGCAAGCCAATATCCAGAAATTATACAGCCTTCTTGTGCTAGAATTTGCAAACGCTCAGTTAACATATATTTTTCCACTTCAGATAGCATTGCCATACTTTCTTTAGTAGTCATTTTATAATAATTCTCCCTACCTAACACTTCACTTGCAAAAGGCATAGTATCACCATCACGAATTTTCTTAAGAAAATTTTGGGCAGCTTTAATCTCCCATCGAGCAAGCTCTTCTAGACGCGCTGTTGAACAAAAAAATTGTTCAAGATAATAACCGGTATCATCATCAACAACATGACATTCCTTATATTTCTTGAATTCAGCTTCACAGGCTTTAATCGCTTCAATATAAAGATCACAAGCACCTTCAAAATCAGTAAAACTTTCTAACATCTGGCCAAGCTTATAAGGATTGCGCCTACTTTCTCCAGCACCTGCCGCCACAATATAATCCTATATTTATATAATTTATTATACTTTTATTATACAATAATTTATTAAATATGTAAATATAATTAAAATAACAAATAAAGAGCAAAGATATTTGAACTAAACCCAATATTTTCTGCTTATTTTTTGACACGGAAAGCACTGTTGAAAAAACAAGAATTTTGACCAGTAAAATAATTAATCACGACTTGAAATAAACTTGCGTTTTATAAAAAAACCAAGTAAAATCCCGCCCACTATAAAGATTATCGCTATTTTGGAGCCGATCATGTCAAAGTTAATTCAAGCTTTAGAGCACACCATGCTGCGTACAGATATCCCCGCGTTTCGCTCAGGCGATACCGTATTAGTACAAGTAAAAGTAAAAGACGGCAGCAACGAGCGTCTCCAAGGCTTTGAAGGCGTGGTCATTGCAAAACGCAATCGCGGCGTCAATTCTTCATTCACCGTACGTAAAATCTCTGATGGCGAAGGTGTTGAACGCGTATTTCAAATGCACAGTCCGGCGATTGGTAGTGTTACTGTAAAACGCCGAGGCGATGTACGTCGTGCTAAGTTATATAACTTACGCAATCTTTCTGGTAAAGCTGCACGCATCCGCGAGCGTTTAGAAGCTTAAGAACGCTTCAAAAAATTAATGATTTCGTCAATTTTCCCTTAAGGGGCACCTTAAAAATAGCCCTTAAGTTTTCGGCAAAGTAACGCCCCGCTGGCCTTGATATTTACCGCCGCGATCTTTATAAGAAGTTAAACATTCTTCATCAGATTCCAAAAACAACATCTGTGCCACGCCTTCAAACGCATAGATTTTTGCTGGCAACGGCGTGGTATTAGAAAATTCTAAAGTCACATGCCCCTCCCACTCAGGCTCAAGCGGCGTAACATTGACGATAATTCCACAACGCGCATACGTAGACTTACCTAAACAGACCGTCAAGACATTGCGTGGTATTTTAAAATACTCTACCGTATGTGCAAGCGCAAAAGAATTAGGCGGAATGATACAAACATCGCCCTTAAAATCTACAAAATTTTTAGCATCAAAAGCTTTAGGATCCACAATTGTAGAATTAATATTAGTAAAAATTTTAAATTGGTCAGCACAACGCACATCATAACCATAACTAGAAGTGCCATAAGAAATAATCTTATTTCCTGCTACTTGGCGTACTTGGCCTGATTCAAAAGGCTCAATCATGCCATGTTTCGCTTGTTCAATAATCCAACGATCCGATTTAATAGCCATTATGACTCCTTAGTTTCAATCACAATATTAGGAAATTTAAGCGCAAAATTTTTAGCTTGTAACGACAGCTTTGCCGCCGCTTTACGCGCAATACCGCGATACAATAGACTTAATTCATGCTCAGGTTCTTTAAGCACTGTAGGCATACCCGCATCCACATCAGCACAAATTTTTTTGTTTAATGGCAATGACCCTAACAATGCCACCTGCTCATGTTCTTGCAAAAATTGCCCTGCACCCGCACCAAAAATTTCTTCAACATGACCACAATGCGCACATTGATACCGACTCATATTTTCAATCACACCTAAAATTGGCACACGCACTTTGCGAAACATCTCTAACGCACGTCGCGCATCGATCAAAGACAAATCTTGAGGTGTAGTAACAATCATCGCACCACTCAAAGGAATCTTTTGACATAAGGTTAATTGAATATCTCCAGTACCAGGAGGCAAATCAATAACTAAATAGTCCAAATCTCCCCAGAGCGTGTCATTTAATAATTGCTGTAACGCGCTACTCACCATAGGGCCACGCCAAATCATTGGCGCATTCTCCTGCACCAAATAACCTATCGACATGGTGGCAATACCATAGCGCATGAGTGGATGAATACGTTTATCTACAATTTTAGGCGCCTCATAAGCGCCCATAATTTGTGGCTGACTCGGACCATAAATATCCGCATCAAGCACCCCAACCTTGGCACCGCCCAAAGCTAAGGCTGCTGCCAAATTCGCGCTTACTGTAGATTTACCTACACCACCTTTACCCGAACCAATGGCAATAATATTTTTGATCTGTTGCACACCTTTTAAACCTTGCTGCACCTGATGCGCAATAATAACCTGCTTCAAACTAATATTAATTTTTTTGAACGTTGTATGTACTGTCAAAAATTCACGCAATTTTGTTTCAAGCGCCGAACAACAATCTTGAATGGGATAACCTAACTCCAACTCTAAAGAAACTGCATCCCCATCAATATGCAAAGCTTTAAGAGCTTTAGCTTGCACCCAACTTTGCTGATGATAAGGATCAGGAAATTTTTCTAAAACAGCAATGAACTCTTGATCAGTCATAAAATATTTTTAAAATAGATCGTCTCGTGACGCTCAGGGCCTGTTGAAACAATCACAATGGGCACACCCAATTGCGCTTCAATAAAATTTAAATATTCGCGTGCAGCTTTGGGTAAATCTTCAAGCTTGGTAATACCTTGCGTAGAACTTTGCCAACCTTTAAAAACCTTATATTGCGGCACACACTGTTGATATATTCTTTCATCTTGTGGTGGAAGCTCAAAAATCTCATCCGCTTTGAGATAATGAGTACAAAGCTTTACTTCGGCCAGGGCATCCAAAACATCCAATTTAGTAATCGCTAAGCCAGTTAAGCTATTCATCATCACCGAACGACGCATAGCAACCAAATCTAACCAGCCACAACGACGCTTACGGCCGGTATTAGTACCAATTTCCTTACCCACAACTGATAAATGTGCTGCTACTTCATCAAAAAGCTCTGTCGGCATCGGTCCACCACCCACACGCGTGGTATAGGCTTTAACAACACCAATAACCTCATCAATAAATTTTGGACCAACACCACTACCTACAGCAGCAAAACCAGCGGTGGTATTTGAAGATGTCACAAAAGGATAAGTACCATGATCAATATCTAAAAAACTTCCCTGCGCACCTTCAAAAATAATACGGCCTTTATTATTTTTAATTGTGGTTAATGCAGCGCCCACATCTACAAATAAAGTTTTAAATTGCTCAGCCTGCTGCATCGCCACATCAAATATTTGGTTAACATCAAAAGCTGCGACTGAAAAATATTTTGTAAAAATAAAATTATGATATTCTAAAAGCGCAGTTAATTTTTCTTTAAAGATCTGCGGATATAATAAATCTTGAGTTCTTAATGCCCGACGCGCCACTTTATCTTCATAGGCAGGCCCGATCCCACGCTTTGTGGTCCCGATCGCCTGACTGCCTTTTTTAAGTTCACGTAGCTCATCAAGTTGCACATGAAAAGGCAAAATCAAAGGGCAATTAAAACTAATTTGTAAACGCTCTTTAACAGGAATACCACGGGCTTCAAGGCTACCCATTTCCCGCGTTAAAGCTTCAAGCGACAACACTACGCCATTACCAATAAAATTGCGCACGCCCGCATGCAAAATGCCTGAGGGAATAAGTTGTAATTTTGTGACTTCACCATTAACAATCAGCGTATGCCCAGCATTATGCCCACCCTGAAAACGTACTACCGCATTGACGCGATCAGTCAACATATCAACGACTTTACCTTTACCTTCATCACCCCACTGTGCACCCAAAACTACAACGCTCTTACCCATGACCGCATAATTCCTTTTTTGATTTATGAACCTAATAACGCCCGCGCTTTATTGTCCACCAACAATTTAAACAATGCTGGATTTTTATGATATAAAGGCGCAGTAATTTGAATTGCTTGGGTCTGACCTATACCGACAATAGCAGCTGCTTGGCTCGCAGCCTGACCTTCGATATTTATTAAAGCCTGATCACCTTGAGCACGCACCGCATCGGCCTTTTTAGCACCAGCAACAACAATAGCTTGCGCAATGTTAGCGGCAAGCCCTTGCATCTTTTGATATGTTGCCTGCAATTGTGTATTTGATAAAACCTGCGCTGTTAATAAAACCTGATCCACCACAATCCCTGCAGCCTTGACAGTTTGATTCTCATTGATGCTAGCAGGCAAAACTGCTCCATCTTTGGAAGCAGCAACTATCGCAGCCGTAAACAGCGGTAAAACCCTATTTTGATCACCATGCGTCACTTGCCAAAATTTTGTAATGTCTTGCACATGCCAAACTACACTCCATTGTGTCGCAAGAGTATCAGTAAAGCTAATTAAGGATACTTGTTCATTCATCGGAATCAAATGAACCCTAACAAAAGGCCGGATGATATGAACTCCAGCAGGTAAAATCTTTGGCTGCTGGTTTTGCACAACAACAGCAGCACACATTTCAGGAACGCTAAGCAAAGAGCGATAGCCCAAAAAAATACAAAAAATAATTACAAGCATACCAATAAATATTTTATTAATTTTGATCTTGTGCATTTTCATTATTCTGATTTTGATTGGCAGCGTTCCAACGGTCATAAGCATTTTGCGGCTTAGTGATTATTGGCGCTGCTACAGGTGTTGAGGTAGTTGTTGTTTGGGCCAAAGTTTTAACTGTAGGCAATACTAACAAAGGCAAATAAGCCGCCGTGGCCTCAGGATCTTTTTGATAACTAGGCAACAATGCATTAAATTCAGCGGCGTTAGTTTCAGCCTGAATAATAACACTAGCACGTTTAACATTAGCCATCTGTTGCAATGCAGCTGCCTCACGTACCGCAAGTGGGGTCATAGCGACCTTATATGCTTCGGCATCTTTCATCATTAAATTTACTTGATTTTGCGCCCGAGTAAGCGTTTGCATAAAAGTAGTATTGAGCGCATCCGGCACGGTAATATTTTGAACAGTGACGCTCTGCACCTGAATTCCATAATGCTGTGCATCTAAAGCAAGATGGCTCTGAATATTACTTGCAAGCACATCAACGTTGGCTTTATCTAACAAAAAATCTAAGTTTTGTTTTTGTAATACTTGTACACTCGCAGCCTGAAGATAGGCTTGCAATACTGCAGATAAATTTTGACTACTAAAAACATAAGTGCGCGGATCTGTAATTTGATAGTTCAGAAGAATATTTGCACTTACCAAATTCTGATCTTGCGTCAACATTAAGCCCGAAACAGCTACTTGCTGAGCATCAACCAAATCGACATTTAAGTGATGATCAACAAAAGGAATGGTCCAATGCGTACCTGAAAGCAAAGTTTCTTGATAAACACCCAAACGCGTTACCACCACCGCCATACCCGGCTTCACCGTGATAATCCCTGAAAGCAAGATCGAAACAGCAACTACAAAAGGAATGACACCCCACCAACCCCAGGTATTATCTTCATTAGTGGGAGGCTGCAAATCTTTTAAGGTAGGACGACGCTGAAATTTAAGCTTAGAAAAAATTTTTCTAAACCAAGCTTCTAAATCCGGAGGACCTGCATGAGCATGACCAATAGGTAACATAGGTAAATTTGTTATTTATAGCAGGCTACATTTTAAATGCTTTAGGTGTTTTTGTCATTAAAATTTCACTGTTTATTCCAAAAGTGAATGCCATGCCGTAGGGGCGTAGCTTGCTACGCTACTGTCCGGAGAAAATAGCACAAAGTGACAGGTGCTAAGCACATTAATGCGCTCCGCGCCACCTTCTAGGGGCGCCCCGTAAGTGTCATCCTGTGGA
>JAGVKT010000096.1 GCA_020050355.1 Gammaproteobacteria bacterium
ATCAAAATATTTTTGTAACCAATTTTCACTGGTATCATAAGTAGCATTTTTAAAGCGCTCATAACCACCAAAAAACTCATCTGCACCATCACCAGCCATGGCGACTTTAAAACCCATCTCATTAATTTCTTTGAATAATGCATAAGTACTTAGAGAATGTGGTGCTGAATTTGGCTGCCCTAAATGAGTGATAGTTGCATCTAATAAGGTAGGAAATTCAGATTCTTTAATTAATATTTGATGGTAATAGATACCAAAATGCTTTGCAACTTCTTTAGCAAATTGACTCTCATCAGCGGTAGGCCAATTTCCTTCGTATGAGACATTAAAACATTCTATATTCTGACGATATTTTGCTGTTATAGCAGCTACATAACTTGAATCTAAACCGCCACTAGTAACCAAGCATACAGAAAAATCAGCATTCAGCATCTCACTGACTTCGCTTTCAAACAATGCATTTAATTGACTTGCTGCCTCTGAAAAACTGGCCCCTTCGAATGGAGCTATGATTTTTGACTTATATGTCTTACGTTCAAGAATACCTTTTGAACTTAAAGTTACAATATCTCTAGGACCTAGGCTATAGACATTTTCAAAAACAGTATTATTATGCCAAACAGAACGCCCAACTAAATATTCATCAACTGCAGCCAATCTCATCTTCTTCATAATGGGAAATTCAAATAACGAGGCTAATTCTGAAGCAAAAAAAAATGCACCTGTAATTTCATCCAGATGATAGTATACAGACTTAATGGCAGCGTTATCGTTACAAAGAATCAATTTAACATCTTCACGCTCATCCACTATAGCAATAGTAAACATTCCATCCAAATGCTCGACAAATGCTTCACCATAAAGTTCATAAAGCGGTAAAATTACACTACCATCGCAGTTACCCTCAATATCATAACCTTGTTTTCTGAGTTGTTGCTTCAAAAGCTTATGATTATATATTTCACCGTTGTATACTGCATGAATTTTACCTAGAGTAAAAGGTTGATTCCCTTCAGCTCCTCCTTGAATAATTAATCGATTGTTGGCTAAAGCCCAATTCTTTCCTATTTTATAAGTCTGAACATCAGGACCACCATGAATTTGCCTGTGAATAGCACGCTTAATAACCATAGGATCTGGCTCAAAATAATTATAGCAGCCTAAAATTCGGCACATAAAAAAACCTCTTATGATTTGATGTTTTATTACTTACTGGTGCTGTTCATGCTCTGAGGCATATCTTTTTCTTACATTAAGTTTTAACTGTGAACGACCACCACTTAAACCAAGAGAGAATTTCGACTCCTTCATTCGTAAATCCACTAAGGCTCGGTGAACTGCAACGACATCTTCATAACGATCAGTGGCTCTATAACAATCAACACTTAATACATATCTTGCACGAGGTGTTTTATTCCAAACAGTATGTGGACGCATGGAATCAAATGCAAAAAATTTACCTATTTCCCATTGCCGCCTTTCGCCTTCCACCATAATTCCAATATCACCTTCAGGCACAATGAGCCCCATATGGCAACGTAATATGTGAGGATCATAATTAGTATGTACTGGGATTACAGTACCTGCTTCTAACTTGTAAATAGAAATATTAGTGATCTTACCTTTTTGAGATACATAGAAATTTTTAATAGCTTTTGAAGTATTTGGAAAAACTTCTTCATAAAACCTGTTATAATTAGCTTTAAAACTTTGAAATTCTTCGGATGTAGGATTTTCTGAAGTAGGTGTTAAATTATATTTTTCCATGAACTCTAAAAATGGCATTTCCTGACAAAAAAAACGGATCTGATTCCATCCCGCAATATTTCCAATAGTATTTTTTTTTATTATAATATTTAGTAAGCTCCATTGCAGCTATATACTGTTCACGATTTTGTTCAAAAGCCTCTACTTCATCAATAATTTCAGTAACATTATTTTCAAGTTCTTGTAAAAAAACTTCTGGGTCAGGAAAGTTATTCATAAATATAGTCTCCATATTGGTTATTTTTTGAATTATATTCAAAAAATAATTTAATCACAATAGTGAATCTTAGTTAAGTTTTGCGATAGCCTATTTTGAAAATTTTTTGAATAAAAACTCTAAATTTTAAATTATCTTACTAAAAGCTAATTATGTATCAGCAATTCCCCCTAAAATAACAGCCCTTGTCAAATAAGGTGTAGCGGCTAGACTAAAGATAATATTCCGCGAACTTTACGGGGGAGTTCATGAAGAATAAATTGCGTAAGACGCTCAGTATGCCTGCAATGATTTCTGCTCTAAAACACTCATTTAGTCAAGTGAAGGATCATCTTTGTCGAGATGGAATGAGTATTCAAGACTGCTTACTGGCTGGCTTCGCTATGTTTAGCCTAAAATATCCTGCGCTCATGCAATTTGATCATGATAGTCGTTTTCAAGAAACCAAGATTCATAATTTAAAAAAGTTATATCACCTCCGTGAAGTTCCCAGTGATACCTATATGCGCAAGCGATTAGATAAGGTTGACCCTAGAGAATTACGTAAATCATTTAAACCCGTTTTAGCTTGTGTACAACATGCTGGAGCATTAAAACTGTATGAATATTATGAGGGTTGTTACCTTGTACCCCTGGATGGAGTAGGATGCTTTTATTCTAATGAGATTCATTGTGAAGATTGCTGCGTAAAACAGCATCGGGATGGTAGCAAGAGTTATTACTATCAAGCACTGTCAGCAGTCATTGTTCACCCTGACTTAAAACCCGTGCTCCCCCTATGTCCTGAACCTATTTTAAAACAAGATGGTGCCAATAAAAACGATTGCGAACGTAATGCAGCAAAATGGCTCATTGAAGATTTAAGACGAGAACATCCACACCTTAAAATGATTATTGTTGAAGACCCTCTGGCATCCAATGCGCCGCATATAAAGCATTTACTAGCTCATAAAATGCATTTTATTTTGGGAGCAAAACCAACTGACCATCAATGGATGTTTGATTGAGTATCTGCAGCTAAGCCTAAAGAATATGTGATGGTCAAGGGGAATAAGAAGCATTATTTTATTTACATGAACCAAGTCCCACTCAATGCAAGCTCAGATTTATTGGTTAATTTTTTAGATTATCGCGAGGAAGACCTTAAGACAGGGAAGGTGCAACACTTCACTTGGGTCACTGATTTTGTACTCACTAAAGAGAATGTCTATCAACTAATGAGAGGAGGACGTGCACGCTGGAAGATCGAGAATGAAGCGTTTAATACATTGAAGAACCAGGGCTATCATTTTGAACATAATTTTGGGCATGGGTACCAGCACTTAAGCACCGTGTTTGGGTACTTGATGTTCTTGGCCTTTTTGGTGGACCAGGTGCAGCAACTTTGCTGTCCACTCTTTCAAAAAGCATTATCACGGTTATTTACCAAGACCCGCTTGTGGGATTGTTGGCGGGGTTATTTCTTTCACTTTTTATTTGAAAGCTGGGATGAGTTTACGCGGCATGGCTGAAGGACTTAAGGGGCCCAGGCCTATTTTTATCAATAGTAGTTGAAGCTTGCACATCAATGTTTAAAATCTAGCCCTGGCATTCAATTCAACAAATCAACAAAATCAGCAGAATATCTCAAAAAAGCAATTCATGTTATTGAGCTGCTTATTCCTACTTAAAACTTGGCTACCTAATCCTTAGTTTTTTTCTATTTAGGAGGAGCTGCTGATTATGTATTGCATTGTTATTTTTTTTTTCATATTATTAACTTTTATGTTATTTTATTTTTAGTTTCTTATGGAATGAAAAATGGTAATGATATTTGATGACATTAGAAAAATTCTTAGCGATTTGGGTTTTCCTTCTGGTGATTTACGAGATCTCCCTACTTCTTATCAAAAATTTGAAGATGGTGCAGATTTTCGCATAGAAATTCCTAGTATTAATTCTGTCGCTTTAATGGAAGCTATACTTGATGAAAGTAATCGGCTTGGCATCAAAATTAATCGTCTTACCGAAACTTACGGTATTTTTAGGCATACTGAAACAGAAATAAAGGAGATGGTTGCCCTTGCTACTAATGCGGGAAGCCAATTTATTATGTCAATTGGACCACGCGCTTCTTATGATACGAGCGCTACTGCAGGATCAGTGCAAGGTAAAAGTATTGGTTATCGATTGCGTGGTCAAGAGCAAGTCATTCGTGCTATTGCTGATATATATCGTGCTATTAATCTTGGGGTGTATTCTTTTCTTGTTTACGATGAAGGTTTATTAATGGCTCTTGGTAAAATGAAAGCATCCGGCCATATAGATAAAAAAGTTACTTTTAAAGTTTCTGCTCATTGTGGACACGGCAATCCTTTATCTTTCAAACTTTTAGAATCATTAGGAGCAAACAGTATTAATCCAGTAAGAGATCTAGACTTGTCTATGTTAGCAACTTTACGTGCTACGGTTAAAGTTCCTCTTGATTGCCATACAGATGCTCCTATCACATCTGGTGGTTTCGTGCGTACCTATGAGGCACCAGAAATGGTCCGGGTCGCATCACCTGTTTATCTAAAAACAGGAACTTCTGCTTTAAAAGCTCATGGTACACAAGCAACTAAGGAAGAAGCCATAAATATGGTACGCCAAGCATCTATCATTTTGGAAATGGTTAATCAGTATTATCCAAACGCGAAACAATCACCACTTAACGCAATAAAATAAATGCACTGCCTATTCTTTAATATAAATGTTTACCATTAAAGGACTGCATACATTTTTAACGATTCCTTCTAGACTAGCAGGCATAAGTTCACGATTGAAAATATCTATTATTTCATGCTTAACCATAAATGTTAATTTTAACTTTTGTAATGTTATCGGCAATAATATCATTCATTACTAAGGTTTTTGAGTTCCTCTTTCACCAAAGTTTTAATTATTTTATTAATGTGATTTTATATATTGATATTCCTACAACTATTAATATTCTTATTTGAAGCTCTATTATTAAATGAGACGAAACCATAAAAAATAAGAGAAACAAGGATCATTCCGCACTAATTTTAGTAATAATAGGAATTCCCCAGTGCACCTCTACCCAACTCGAATAAACCTGCGCTATAAAATAACCTGTACCTGAGACAGTAATAAAAAAAGAAATAATACGTGGCGAGGGGTGTTACACAAGTAAAGTTCCGTAAGAAATACTAGAGGAATAAATCGTAGAACATCCCAATCCTAGTATACTGATTGAAATATACTTCATCATTGCAGTAGTAGTTTCAGAAATAAGAAAGTATGCTGCCAATGCTACAAAAGCTGAAATCATTATGTATTTATTGGCAGCAATAATTCGCACTGCAGACTAGAAATAAAACAACCTATTGCATACATCATCCAAAACAAAGAAACTCCATAATCAGCATCTTGTTCACTGATATGTCGATATTTTACCAAATAAGCAGCGACCCAATAAGTATAGCCTACATAAGATACAATATAAAAAAAGATAGCGAGTCCAATTAAAATGATATTGATGTTCCATTTCGAAAATGCATGTTCTGGACTTTTTTCTTCGGCTATCCCAGGAAAAGTACTGTCATATTGCGAGCTTTGTCCCGGGCATCGATTCTGTTAAGATGAAAAGGTCATGTTAGAAGCCATTCGCATCCACCGTCGTCCTGTCAATGAACAGGTGTTAAACCAGCTTGTAGAGCGAGGTCTAGCACCGCTGTTAGCGCGAATTATTGCAGCGCGACCTCTGCCTGAGCACGAAAAAGGCGCATTAGCAATTACCGAAGGGCGCCTCGCGGATTTAACGTCGCCTTTTTTATTAAAAGATATGGATAAAGCTGTTGCTCGGTTACGGCACGCATTGTTACATCAAGAAATAATCGCTATTGAAACGGATCACGATTGCGATGGTCAAACCAGTCATGCGGTATTAATGACTTGCTTAAAAGAAATTTTTGGGCATCCTGCAGATAAATTGCAATCTTATATTGGGCATCGCATGCAGGAAGGTTATGGATTATCAGAGGCTTTGTGCGCGCGAATTTTAAATAATACATCAAAACCAACGTTATTAATCACTGCGGATAATGGCAGCGCCGATGAGCCACGGATTGCACAATTAGCAGCAGCGGGAATTGATGTGATCGTGACTGATCATCATGCAATTCCAAATGAAGGTATTCCTCAAAGTGCTTATGCGGTATTAAATCCCACGCGCAGTGATTGTTCTTTTCCAGATCCTTATATTGCAGGTTGTATGGTCGCTTGGTTGTTGATGGCCGCAACGCGTCGAACGATGATCGATGCGCAAGAATTAGCAGCTACCGTACCTTCAGCTACAGAGGTTTTAGATTTTGTTGCCGTAGGTACTGTTGCCGATTGTGTGAGTTTAGCAAGAAGTATTAATAATCGTGTCGTGGTGCAATATGGCTTGCAACGTATTAATGAATTTAAGCGACCTTGCTGGCAAGCCCTACAACCTTTGCTAAAAAATTCAAAAGTACAAGCGGGTGATTTAGGTTTTATTATCGGCCCCTTGTTAAATAGTGATGGCCGCCTTTCGGATGCGCTGGGTTCAGTAAATTTTTTATTATCAAAAGATTTAGTTGAAGCTGGGCCTTACGCGCAATTATTATGGCAACAAAATGAAACCCGTAAACGAATTCAGAAAGAATTAATAAACGATGCGCTGAAAATCGCTGAAAATCAAGTATTACAAGGCCGCGTATCCTTAGTGATTTATTTAGAAGCAGGACATGCGGGCGTGCACGGCATCGCTGCGAGCCGCATTAAAGATAACTTTGGTCGACCTACTGTCATCTTATCGCCTAAAGTAAATGAGCCAAATATTATTACCGGTTCTTGTCGCAGCATTGACGATATTAATGTACGCGATGTGTTACAAACCATTCATCAATTGCATCCAGAGTTATTGGTTAAATTTGGCGGTCATAAGGCAGCAGCTGGGTTGACCATTCAGCTAGAAGATCTGGAATTATTTTCACAAGCTTTTGAAGAGGCTGTAAGTAACATGTTAAAAGGCAAAGGTGTAGGGCCGATGTTGTTAAGCGATGGGCCTTTGCAAGAAAATATTGATTTGAATTTACTAACAGCATTAAAGTCGCTTGCGCCCTTTGGTCGTGAGTTTGATGAGCCTTTATTTGAAGCGCGTGCCTATGTGCGTTCGATACGACGTTTTGGGCAAAATCTTAATCATCTAGAATTAAAATTAGCGCTGCCTTATCAAACTATGGTTTATCCGGCTATATGGTTTGGTGGCGGCGAGACTAATAAATGCAACCTCAATGAAGGAGATCAAGTTTTTGTGGTCTATAGCCTCGAGACGCAAAGCTATCAGCAAAAGACTCAGGTCAATCTAAATTTAAAGCATGTTGCTTTAATCTAAAAACAAGAAGTTAGGCATCTTTTAAATGTTGCGCTGCCTGTGTCGCTGCGGGCGTATTAGGATATTGTTTAATGACGGATTTAAATAAAGCTTTCGCATGCGCATTATCGCCGTAGGCCAATAAAATCGTACCTAATTTCACCATAGCATCAGGACGTTTTGCGGCCTCAGCATTACTAATGACTGTGCGATATTGTTGCGAAGCGTTATCAGGTTGGCCTTGCACCAAATATAAATCACCGAGCCAGTAATGTGTAGTCGCAGCTAATGTGCTCTTAGGATATTTAGTTAAAAATGCATTAAAGGCTTTAATAGCAGCCGTATATTGTTTTTTTGCCATCAGATCATAAGCATTTTGATAAGCTTGTTGTTCAGCAGTAGTAGGGGCATTAATGTTTGTTGTAGCAAGAGGGGGGTTGGCAACGCTGCTTGGCGTCGCTTTAGTTTGTACAGCTTGATTTTGCGTTAGGGTGGTGACTTGTTTTTGTAATAATTTAATTTGATGGTTTAAATCTTCAATTTCACCACGAAGCATCTCCACTTGCGCGTTCAAGCCATTAATTTGTGCTGTGGTGGTATTAAGATAAGTGATTTGATTTTCTATGCGTGTCAAACGTTGTTCAGGGGTGAGGCTAGAAAGAACCTCTTGGCTGTTAACAACCTGGGGTACAGGTGCTTGATTAGGTAATAGGTTGGCATCTACATTATTGTTGTTTAGAGTTGTGGTTTGTGTGCTCGCTGTTGCCTTTACAGGAACAATAGCATCGCTACCCGTACTCAAAGTAGTGACCGGGGCATTGGCGAAAGCGATACCAAAAAACAGTGAACTTACCAGAAAAAGATAGCGTTTCATGAAATAGATCCATTGTTGTTGAGCTTTGGAGTATTCTATACCAAACGCAGTTCAAAATGCGAAGATTTTCTTGGCGTGAAAATTTCACTGTTTGTCCCAAAATCGAAAGCCATGCTGTAGGGGCGTAGGCTTGCTACGCCCGGAACGGCAAAGGCATTAACATGAAGCAGCAAGGCCTGTTTAATAAAAAAATCATCATTGCTTATGAGCTTTAAAGTCCTGCAGTTACCGGGCGTAGCAAGCCTACGCCCCTACAGCATGGCTTTCGATTTTGGGACAAACAGTGAAATTTTCACGCCAAGTAAAATCTTCACATTTTAAAGTACGATTGGTATATAAAAGCACTCCAAAATGCGAGAATTTTAATAAAATAAGAGTTAAAATCCGTGAGTTGAACTACAGTGAACATAAATACGTAGGCAATAAAAAAGCCCCAACAGGGGCCTTTTTATTGTTAATACAAAACGCAATTTTAGTTGCCGTTACCTTTGTATTGATTAGCATCCCAGCCTGTGCAATTTTGGTTGTAACCGATTTGGGTATTACGATCCATTGCATATGCTTTTTCTTCATTACCGCCAAATTGAGAAGCCGTAGCGATAGGTTTGAGATCGCTATAGCTGACCAAACACATTTGGCTAGCAGGAACACCTTGTTGTACTAAATAATTGAAAACTGCTTGAGCACGCTTCATGCCTAAGTGGAAGTTATATTCAACGCTACCACGAGGATCGGCATTACCTGCCAACATGACATTAACTTGTGGGTTTTTAATTAACACCGCAGCATTTTGTTGTAATACACTGATTGCTTGAGGTGTTAAGCTGTATCTGTCAAATGCGAAATAAACAGTATTGGGTAATGCATTTAAAGTGGCTTGTAATTGCGCATCTGGAATGAAACCCATAGGGCCGGAACTGGGGGGAGGGTTACTAGCAGCAGCTGCAGAATTTTTTGTAGAATGGGTCGCGCAACCTACTAAAACTGCTGCTGATGCAGCAACGATAGCAAGTTTAATCATGGTTTTCATTGCAATCTCCCTTAGTTATTTTCAATTTAAAAATGGCGACCATGCAGGCGATTCAACTGTGCCTTCAGTGGCCGGTAGTCTCAATTCCACTGTACCATCTATTGATGTTTCTGACAAGATGCCATGCGCAGAATCATGATTAGCATAGACAACCATATCACCATTAGGCGCAATCGAAGGTGATTTATCAAGCTGGCCCGAGCTAATAATATTAATTGCATTGGTCGCCATGTTGAGCGTTGCGATGCGAATAGGGCCACCTGCAGTTTGTTGCGTCATGATAACTAAGTTCTGCCCATCAGGAGTAAATACGGGCGCATAATTATTAACGCCTGTAAAAGAAAGTCGACTAACAGATCGTGTGGCTAAATTTAATAAATAAATTTGCGGTGAGCCGCCGCGATCAGAGTTGAATGCTAAAGTTTTAGAGTCAGGAGACCAGCAGGGAGAAGTATTATTGCCAACATCAGTGTATTTGTTGAGTTTGTGTGTTTTTAGATCGAGCACATAAATATTAGAATTTGCTGAAAAGTCAGACGCCGACAGCGCCATGGCCATATAACGGCCGTCAGGTGAAAATGCCGGCGCGCTATTCATGCCCGGAAAATTTGCAATCACCCGCCGTGCACCCGTCGTCAACATAATTGCCATAATCGCTTGGCGATTATTAATATAAGTGACATACGCCAGTTGCGAGCCATCTGCAGACCAGGCGGGTGAGGTAATAGGATTGCCTGTTTGTTTAAGCAAAATATGCGGGTTAAAACCATCATAGTCAGAGACTACAAGCTCCCAAAGCGCGTTAGGAGATGTGCGATTATATACTTCTACATAAGCCAGGCGCGTACGAAAGTAACCTTTTTTGCCTGTAATGCTTTGATACACAGTATCGCTAATTTGATGCGCAAGTAAACGCATTTGCGCGCGCGGAACACTTGTAAATTTTTCACCTACTAAAGGTTGATTGTTAAGAAGGCTCAATAAAGCAAAGGTAACATCATAAGTGTTAGGAGCTACCCCAGGAGAAATATCGCCCAACAGCGCATATTCAATGCCCGTATTAGCATTATTCCATTGCTGCCAATTAAAAGCTTGTACAATGATAGGTTTGCTAGGCATAGCGCTCTCAGGCAGCGCCGAAAAACGACCGGAATTAACCAAGTCATTATGAATAATACCAGTCACTCCATCGGGTAAATCACGACTACTCGTTAAGTCATCTCCGAAAGGAATAATAGCAATAGGATAAGGCTTATTCACCCCTTGAACAATTTGAATGGTAAGGTCTGCATGACTGCTGAATAAAAAACACAAGCCAAAGATAAGACCAAGTATTTTACGCATAGAAAAAAGAAAGAATTGAAGTTTCTAATTCTAGCATTGTTGATGTGAAAACGGAATAATAAATATTCTGCTAGCCTTGGGTATATACCAAACGCAGCTCAAAATGCGAAGTTATCAAAAAAAATTAACGTAAAAAATTCACTGTTTATTCCAAAATCGAAAGCCCTGCTGTAGGGGCGTAG
>JAGVKT010000097.1 GCA_020050355.1 Gammaproteobacteria bacterium
CAAAGGTATTAACATGAAGAAGCAAGGCCTGTTTAATAAAAGAATCATCATTGCTGATGCGCTTCAAAGTCCTGCAGTTACCGGGCGTAGCAAGACTACGCCCCTACAGCATGGCCTTTATGCTACGGGAGCAAACAGTGAAAACTTGAACGCTTTGTAAAAATTCCGACTTTTGATTCACATATATACCCATTCCACTTCTAGATTTTTCAATTTGCTGCTAACAGAGTTAAATTAATTTATCGAAAGCAAGCTTTCTAAAAAATCAATCATTAATTTTGTTTGTTCTTGGCGAGAAAAGCCTTGAATTTGTTGTAAAGATAGTTCGGTTGTTTTTTTGCTTTCTAAATCGTTAATAGCATTTTTTAAAAACGCTGCTATTTTTGCGGGATCGTTTTCGGTAAGGCCGGCTTGTCGTTCTTGAATTATCTTGGCTGCAATGCCATCCAGGCAGCCGATGAGCAAGATGGGCCTGCGGGCGCCTAAGTACTCAAAAAATTTGCTGGTAATTACGCCTTTTTCACTTGGAGCGTTATGTGTGATCAATAACAGAATATCGGCGTTAACTTGTAATTGTAGGGATTCTTTATAAGGTACGGTATCGTAGCAATGCACAGCTTGGCTTACGCCTTGATCCAAAGCCATTTTTTTGATTAAGCTTGTATTGATGCCATAAAAATCAATTTTAATTTTTTCAGCATAGTTGTCAATTAAGCGTAAAGCTTCGAACAAGGGAGTGGGATCTCTTTTGATAGGATTAATGATTCCGGTATGCACAATATGTAATTTTTTATTATGGTTGTGTCTTTGTAAGTCAGCATAATCGTTTAGGTCATAGCCGTTGGCGATTACTGTAATAGGTTTGTGATAATTTTTTTTTAGAGTTTCTGCTAATGGTGCAGATACTGTCATTAGTGCTTTGGCAGTTGATAAAACATAATTTTCTAATTTTCTGTCAAGTGCGATTCTGGCTTTGGAGTGATACACTTCGGCATTATGATTGTCGGCCCATAAATCTCTTAAGTCGGCGACCCAAGGAATGCTCGAAAATTTAGCAAGCTTACTGGCAACAAATAGCGTAATGGGTGGGCCGGAGCTTGCCAAAATAAAATCAGGGTGCCAATCTTTTAATAATTGTTTACCTTTTTTTAATGCAAAAGGATACCAGCCTATATAACCATCGGGCAAATTAATCCAGTCTCGGTAATAGCGGCCTAAAGTTTGTAAGACTTTTGAGAATCTATGGGCGCGTTCATAGCCTTTGCCAATAAATTTTTTTTTGCCACCTAATAGCATTTGTATCGGTTTGTTAACATCGATCCAGTTAGTCCTAATAATATGGCTTTCATCAATTTCAACAGGTAAGCCTAGGGGTAGAGGTTGATGGTTTGCAGTTAAGATTTTTACAGTGTGGCCCATTTCAATTAAATATTTGGCCATTTTTCCTACACGTACAGCGCCCACAGTGTTAAAGGGCGGGAAATAATAAGAAACAAGCAAGATTTTCATGGGTTAAAATTAGGTTTGATGGGTATATACCCATTGTACTTCAAAACAGTGAGGTTTTAACAAATACAGCAATTAAAACTAGTGGTCTGAAGTGCGAATAGTGTAGAAACTCGGTTATAATCAAAGGTTCTAGGTTTTTTAGATACTGTTGAGCGTTATTGATTATGAAAAATTTTGCCCTCATCGGTGCTGCTGGTTTTATTGCGCCGCGCCATATGCAAGCAATTAAAGACACGGGTAATCGTCTGGTCGTAGCTTTTGATCCATTTGATAGTGTGGGTATTATCGATAGTTATTTTCCAGAAGCTGATTTTTTTGTTGAATTTGAGCGCTTTGATCGACATGTGTATAAATTGCGCCGAGATCAGTCAGGTAAAGAGGTACAGTACGTCAGTATTTGCTCACCTAATTATCTTCATGATGCGCATATTCGTTTTGCTTTACGTAATCACGCAGATGCTATTTGCGAAAAGCCATTGGTATTAAACCCGTGGAATGTAGATGCTTTGCAAGAATTAGAAAATGAAACGGGTCAGCGCGTCTATAATATTTTGCAATTGCGTTTACATCCTTCATTGGTACAGTTAAAAGCGCAAGTTGCGCAGGGGCCTTCTGATAAAATTTATGATATTGATCTAACTTATATAGCGGGTCGAGGTAATTGGTATCATTATTCTTGGAAAGGCGATTTGACTAAATCTGGTGGTGTCGCTACGAATATTGGGGTGCATTTTTTTGATATTCTGTCTTGGATTTTTGGTGGCGTTGAGCGCAATATTGTTCATGTGAATGACCCTAAGCGCGCTGCAGGTTTTATGCAGTTTAAGCGTGCTCGGGTTCGCTGGTTTTTAAGTGTTGATGTTCATGATTTACCGCCTGAGGTGCGGGCCAAAAATCAGCGTACTTATCGTTCAATTATTATGGATGGTCATACAATAGAATTTAGTGATGGTTTTACAGATTTGCACACGCGCTGTTATGAAGCGATTTTGCAACATCGACATCTGGGTCTTGATGAAGCGCGTTCTGCTATTGAGATAATCTTTGCGGTGCGCAATGCCGAGCCGATAGGCTTGCGGGGCGATTATCATCCGTTTTGTAAGGAAATAGTATGAGCGCTTTTTTTGTTCATGAAAGTAGTTATGTGGATGAGGGTGTCACCATTGGTGTTGACACCAAAATCTGGCATTTTTCGCATATTTTATCAGGTACGATCATTGGTCAGTGTTGTTCGCTTGGACAAAATTGTGTGGTTGGTCCGAAGGTTATTTTGGGTGATGGTGTAAAGGTTCAGAATAATGTTTCTATTTATGAAGGCGTGATCTGTGAAGATGAGGTATTTCTTGGGCCTTCTGTGGTATTTACCAATGTGCTTAATCCGCGTAGTTTTATTGTGCGGCGTCATGAATTTAAAAAAACTTTGTTAAAAAAAGGCTGCACCGTGGGTGCGAATGCAACTATTATTTGTGGCGTTACCATTGGAGAATATGCATTGGTGGGCGCTGGCGCTGTAGTGACCAAAGATGTTTTGCCTTATGCTTTGGTTTTAGGTAATCCAGCGCGGCAGCGTGCTTGGGTTAGCTGTGCGGGAAATAAATTAAAATTTAATGAACAGGGTTTGGCAGTGGATTCTTTTGATGGTAGTCAATATCTTTTAAAGGATGGTGTGGTATATACCCGATCGCGCACCAATAAGGTGCGCCTGAATTCACTTCAATATTAGTAAGTCCCGCATCTTTAAGCATATCGATGATTTCTTTTTTGGTAAAGCGATGCTCGAGTTTGGTGCCAAATCTATCGAGAGCATCGGTGCGCATTGTGTAAAAACTTTGGTGTCGATAGATGGAGAGCGGAAAATTATCAACGTTAAGTTTTAGATATTCAGCGATGAGCGCGGTTCTTGCTAACGGCCAATAAACAGTTAACGCAATTATTTGGGTAATAAATAATTTAATTTTAAAGGGTAATTTTGAGATTATTTTGCGTAAATAATCTGAAGCTTTCCAGAGTAAGCGAAACCATTTTGGCTTATTGTCAAAAGCATAATATAAATAAACTAAAAAAGGTGCGCCTGGTTTTAGCTTGCTGACACAGGCTTTAATGCCTGCTAAGGTGTCGGGGATGTGATGTAATACTCCGAGGCTGTATGCGAAGTCTAAGGATGCATCGGCTAGCGGTATTTGATCGACTGAAGCTTCAATGAATTCAGCATTGGTTAATGAATGTAAATTTTTTTTGGCTACCGAAAGCGCCATCTTGCTTGCGTCAATGCAATAAAGTTTTGCTACTTTTGGTGCTATTATTTTAGCCCAGCGACCGCTGCCGCAGCCAATATCTGCGCCGATAGTTTGTTGATTCAATAAATTTTGTGGAAACATTTTGAAGTAGTCGTTAAAAATTTTTTGTGCTTCGGTAGCGCTCATTGCTGTTTGATCAAATTGTTGCCATTCTGCTCCAAAATCTATTACTGTTTTGGTGTCGATGTTTTTTGAATTTTCAATGAGCATGGCGGTTTTTTTGCATAGAAACTGAAGCGCCATATTATTTTTGTTCTAAAAAAAATGCAAGCTTGGGATGCGTTTTTTAAGGTACAATGAGCGTGTGCAATAACAATAGGGTTTTGGCGTGAATATTCCTTTTATTGATCTTAAAGCGCAGTATCATGCGTATCAAGCAGAAATAGATGCTGCTGTTTTAGAGGTTTTGGCAGAGACGCAATTTATTTTAGGGCCAGAGGTCGGTACTTTAGAAAAGCAACTTGCGCAGTATACAGGTGCTAAGCATGCAATTACTTGTGCTAATGGTACGGATGCATTGATGTTGGCGTTGATGGCGCTTGATATCCAAGCTGGAGATGAAGTGATTACGCCTTCATTTACTTTTATGGCTACGGCAGAAGCGGCGGCAATCTTAGGCGCCAAGCCAGTATTGGTTGATATCGATGCAGCTAGTTATAATCTTAATCCAGATTTATTGGCAGCTAAAATTACTTCTAAAACCCGAGCAATTATGCCCGTGTCTTTGTATGGTCAAGCGGCTGACATGGACGAAATTAATGCTATTGCAGCAGATTATTCTAAAAGACTAGGTCATAAAATTTATGTGATTGAAGATGCTGCACAAAGTTTTGGTGCTGAATATAAAGGTAAAAAATCATGTAATTTGAGCGAGATTGCGTGTACAAGTTTTTTCCCTTCTAAACCTTTGGGTTGTTATGGGGACGGTGGTGCGCTCTTTACGCAGGATGATGTTTTGGCCGAAAAGATTAAGGCTTTGAGAGTGCACGGCCAAACTGGGCGTTATCAGCATACTTATATCGGGCTTAATAGTCGTTTAGATACGATTCAAGCGGCGGTTTTATTAGTAAAGCTTAAATATTTTGCAGCAGAGCTCCACAAACGTTCGCAGCTGGGCGCGCGGTATACTCAACTATTAACAGCTGTTGATACGATAAGTACACCAGCGATTATGCCTCATCGTACTCATGTTTATGGGCAATATTCTGTGCGGGTGCAGAAGCGTGAGGCTTTTATCAAAAAATTGCAAGAAGCACATATTCCTACAGCTGTGCATTATCCTATGCCTATTCATAAACAACCATGTTTTGCTTATTTAGGCTATCAAGATGCAGATTTTCCGGTTTCAGCGCGTGTGGCCCAAGATATTGTGAGTTTGCCAATGAGTGCATTTTTAACAGAAGAAGCTATGGATTACATTGTTGCTGTGATCAAGAAATAAATTAAGGGTAAGCATGATTGTTGTTAAAATAGGCGGTGGACTTGGGAATCAATTATTTCAGTACGCTGCGGCAAGGCGCTTGGCTATTAAGCATCAGACGAAGGTGTATTTAGATATTAGTCTTTATAAAACTTATAAATTACATAATTATTCTTTGGTGCATTTTAATATTCCACAGCAATTTTATACGCCGCCTTCAAAAATTAAAAAAGCCTGGAATTTATTATTAAGAAAAAATAAATTTTATCCTTTAACTTATCGCTTAGAGCAAATGCCTACTTTTGATGTGCGAGTTTTAGACTATCCGGATAGTGTTTATCTTGATGGTTATTGGGGTTCGGCTCGATATTTTGATGATGTTCGAGCTCAATTATTACAAGATTTAGAGCTTAAGGCGC
>JAGVKT010000101.1 GCA_020050355.1 Gammaproteobacteria bacterium
GGTGGTACAACGGTTGCGGAGTGTAGCTCAGTTTGGGTGAGGTGGGTATCGGCGAAGCATGCTTCGCCCCACCGAACGACTGCAAGCTTGCTTGCAGGCCGGAAGAGCATTGCGCGATAAACGATTATTGCGTGTCGGGTGGTACAACGGTTGCGGAGTGTAGCTCAGTTTGGTAGAGCGCTGCTTTCGGGAAGCAGAGGTCGCAGGTTCGAATCCTGTCACTCCGACCAATTGATTAGATCAAAAATTTCGACTCAGCAAGTGCTCAACAAGAAGTTTCTACATGCTAATGGATTAAAATTAGAATTGATCTTTATTTGATCTCTCGTGCTATAATTGATTAATCAAACTTGCTTAGCGTAACTTCATAAGTTACAATATTATGATTCGATCCTTTAAACATAAAGGCTTAAAAAGATTTTTTGAAACTGGACTCACTACGGGAATCAATGCCAAGCATGCGCGCCGCTTAAAGATTGTTCTACAAAGACTACATGCGGCAACTTATGCTCAAGATATGAATACACCGGGAATGGATTTTCATAAATTACAAGGGAATTTATTAGAATTTTGCTCAGTATCTGTAAATGCTAATTGACGCGTTATTTTTAAATTTAAATCGGGCCACGCTGAAGAAATTGATTACGTTGACTACCTTTAACTGGAACTTAAATGAAAACTATACATGAACCCTTGCATCCAGGTGCAATTGTAAAAGATGCTCTTATTACCAGCACCGGGCTTACAGTTACTGAAGCTGCTAAACTTCTTAAAGTGACTCGCCCTGCTCTGTCCAGACTTTTGAATGGACATGTAAATATTAGTCAAGAAATGGCGGCACGGCTTGCTAAATTATTGACGACTAGTCCTGATATGTGGATTAATTTACAGGCTCAATATGATGCATGGCATGCGAGCCAACACCTTGCAAGTTTAAAGATTAAACCTCTTACAAGAACACCTATCCGCATACCTTCATTTGCTGTTTAATTTTTTATGAATCTTCCACTTGCTCTTTACATTCATTTCCCCTGGTGCGTGAAAAAATGCCCTTATTGTGATTTTAACTCGCATCAAAAAGATCAAAATTTTGATGAAACATGCTATATTAAAAGGTTGATTGCCGATTTTATACATGATTATGAAAACTACGGCTTCGGCCGCAAAATTCAGACGCTCTTTATGGGCGGAGGAACACCCAGTTTGTTTTCAGCGCAAGCACTCGAAAGCTTGCTGCATGCACTCTCGCCTTATTTAGTAACAACCCCTGAAATTACTTTGGAAGCTAATCCTGGAACCATTGAGCACGATCAATTTAAGGATTATTTTGCACTTGGTATTAATCGAGTTTCTCTGGGTGTACAAACTTTTAATGAACGGCACTTAAAAAATTTAGGACGGATTCATTCACGTGATGATGCGCACCGTGCTGTGGATGAGCTTCAAAATGCGGGCTTTAGTAATTTTAATTTAGATCTGATGCATGGCCTACCTATGCAAACAGCAGAAGAAGCCTTAGTTGATTTGACCCAGGCGCTGGCCCTCTGCCCTACGCATTTATCTTGGTATCAACTCACCATTGAACCCAATACTTATTTTGCTAAGTTTCCGCCGCGCTTGCCTGATGATGCTATTTTAGCTGAAATTGAAACCCAGGGTTTTAATATTTTAGCTCAGCATGGCTTTGAACGTTATGAGATTTCAGCTTTTGCACGCGTGCAAAAATATTGCCAACATAATTTAAATTACTGGAATTTTGGTGACTATATAGGTATCGGTGCAGGTGCGCACGGCAAAATTACTGACTTTATAACCCAAAAAATTATCCGCACCAGTAAACATAAACTACCTAAAACTTACCTTGATCCAGATAAAAATTTTTTAAGTGAATTAAAAGAAATTCCTAGCTCTGAACAAATGCTTGAATTTATGATGAACGCTTTGCGCCTAACGCATGGATTTTCTATGGATTTATTGCACAAGCGCATTTTTACAAAAATGCAAAATTTTATGCCCCTTATAGCGCGAGCGCAACAACTAAACTTGCTACATCAAGAAGCAGATCACTTACAGCCTACGGCGCATGGCTTACGTTTTTTGAATGATTTGCTGATGATTTTTAATCCTTGAATGTTTTTTTAATTTTTACGACGATAACGTGATTTCACTTTGCCCTTTCTTTTTTGCAATGGGTCTACAACTAAGGGGAAGTATAATTCAATTCGATCGCCTGCTACTAAAATATAATCTGAATTCACGACTTTACCAAAGATCCCAATGTGTGGCTTTGGGACCTCTAGAAGATAACGCTGATACAAAGGATTATTTATTAACGCTGCTAATAGCGATGAACCAATAGGAACAGTAAAATATTCTTTATGCGTATGATACGCAATGCTAATAGTAATCAAACCCTCTGACATTTTTCTTCGGCTCTTTTTACGAATGCTGCCAGTAAATTTTCTGCTACGGATTTAAAAATAGGCTCTAACATTAATGCCATAATTTTACTATCAAAACTAAACTCTATTTTTAAGGTCACTAAACAACCTTGGTTATCTTCAAGAAAGGTCCAAATGCCATATAAATGTTTTAGCGGACCCTCGAGTAAATGCATTTCTATTTTTTCATAAGGCGTCATTACATTACGGGTTGAAAAATTTTTACTAATACCGCTTTTATTCAAGGTTAAACGTGCTTCAACGATTTTATCCAAATCTTTTAAGATATGCGCCTGCTTACACCAAGGCAAAAATTCGGGATAGGTTTTAATGTCTGCAACTAAATTATACAGATCTTCGGCTCTATAAGGCACGCGCAATTGTTGACGGATAATGTTCAAAACGGTGTTGAAGCGTGTTAAAATGGGCCAATTTTACCATAAAGGCCAAGATCGTGGGAAGCGAGATCGCTCTGAACCGCAAAGCCCGTTACGATTATTTACTCGAAGAACAAATCGAAGCGGGCTTAGTACTTTATGGCTGGGAAGTTAAAAGCCTGCGCCAGGGGCGCGCGCAAATTAATGATGCCTATGTGATCCTCAAAGGCCAAGAAGCTTACTTGCTTAATGCAGTCATTACCCCTTTACAGAGCGCTTCAACGCATGTGGTAGCTGAACCCTCACGCTCACGAAAACTATTATTACACACGCGTGAATTAAGCCGTTTGCTTGGCAAAAATCGGGAAAAAGGCTATACTTTAGTACCTTTGAAATTATATTGGAAAAACAATAAAATAAAAGTATTGATTGCCTTAGGTAAAGGTAAAAAACAATACGACAAGCGTAGAACCGAAAAAGAACGTACATGGCAGAAACAAAAGGCTCAAACGCTGCGCCGTCATGTAATATCTTGAATTTCTTGGTATATTTTTATAATTAAAATATAATAATTATCTTGATTTTATAATAAAGCTATACTAAAATGGCACTGTATATGAGCGAGGGTGCCGACTGAGGATAATACTTATGGCAGATACCGCACTCAACACGTCCCAACAACAAATTGGCTTTGAAAATGAGCGCATGATGCAGCAAGCTGCGAAGCTCAAAATTTATGCTCAAGCCCTGAAAGGAAAAGAATTGCAACTGCGCAAAAAAGAAGAAGAATTGCGCCAGCGTGAAATTCAATTAAAGCTTTATCGTAAAAACATTTTGCTGTCTATCAAGGAGCAATTGCTTGAAAAAAATGTAGGCTACGAAGAACAAGTTAAGATCTTGCAAAAATATAAAGATATTTTGCAAGACATTGCTAAAGATATCCAGGAAGACCTGGATGAGATTATGGGTTAATTTAAGGAATATATCATGAACATGCAAGATGGAAGTGCAATGGCGAGAAACACAAAACTTGCAGCTGCCTTTGAAAAACAAGCAGCGATCATTGATGCTGAAATACAGTTATTACAGGCTGGTATTGTACAGAATCATGCAGCTAGTGCTCTTAATATTTTTTCGTTTAACCATCTTCCTTCAAACAGCGCAGCTCAAACTCCTGGGCTTGGTGGACAAACAGAATAAATAATGCTACATCCATGGATCACAGCGATCGCCCCTGCTTAGCTTCTACCGAAACTCCCTGTGTGGGCATTTGCTCAACTATTTATGGCGATTATGTTTGCCGCGGCTGTTTTCGATCTACCCAAGAAGTCATTGATTGGAATGCTTATCAAGACCCAGAAAAATTACTCATCCTTACTCGACTCAATGCACAGATTACCCAAGTAATGCGCGCAAAAATTTGTATTGTTGATACGACGCTACTTAAAGCAAAATGCCAACATTATCAAATTAAAATCCGTGCAGATTTCACACCTTATGCCTGGGCACATGCACTGCTACGTGCTGGTGCACATGAAATTAAAGACATTACCAAATATGGCATCAGCATTCGACCTGAATTTTCTCACTTAAGCTTTGCCAAACTTATTGAACACATTGATGATGAACTGTTTTCGATGCACCTCGCCTCAAGGGAGAAGTGAAATCTAATTCATTTACTTTTTAGATGCGCTTGCCTTGCAACATTAATATTTGCTTTTAATATTTTTATTGTCTATAATATAACCAGGAGCTTTTATGAACAAAATAAAAAATAAATTATTAGATCGCTTAATGGATAACGTCAGCGATATTTTACCTGAAGGCTTAAGCGGCTTACAGCAAGATATTAAAGCACAACTCCAGCAAGCCTTCACCAAAGTATTAAATGAATGCCACATCGTAACGCAAGAAGAATTTTCAAGTTATGTTAAAGCATTAGAACAAGCACAAGAACGCATTAACGCGCTTGAAGCCCGGATTAATTCTTTAAAACTATAAATACAAGGATGTTATGAATTTCGCAGTTGCTCAGAGCCGTGCTTTATGCGGGATTCATGCACCTCTGGTCACTGTTGAAGCACACATTACTAATGGCTTATCGCGTTTTAATATTGTTGGTTTACCTGAGGCTGCAATTAAAGAAAGCCGTGATCGCGTGCGCAGCGCCATTCTTACGAGTAACTTTGAATTTCCTTATCAACGACTTACTATTAATCTCGCACCAGCAGATTTACCTAAAGAAGGTGCTCGCTTTGATCTTGCAATCGCTCTGGCTATTTTGGCTGCTACCCACCAAATTCCGGCTTTAGCAGTAGAATATGAGTTTATTGGCGAATTAGCCTTAAGTGGTGAGTTGCGTGGTGTTTCTGGCATTCTTTCAGCAGCGATCGCTGCGCAGCAGGCAAAAAAAATATTAATTATTCCAGAACAAAATACCGAAGAAGCTGCACTTGTTAAAGATCTATGTTTTTATCCAGCAAAACATTTATTGGATGTTTGTTTGCATCTAAAAAAATTAAAATCTTTAGCGCCTTACACCAGAATAAATACGGCCGCTACCCCCACCGTCTATCCTGATCTTAATGAAGTGAAAGGACAAAACAGCGCCAAACGGGCGTTAGTAATCGCCGCTGCAGGTGGCCACAATATCCTAATGTCTGGCCCGCCGGGGACTGGTAAAACAATGCTGGCAACACGCTTTCCGGGATTACTGCCTCAGCTTACTCAACAACAAGCCCTGGAAGTTGCTGCAGTAAAATCTTTACGGGGCCTAGAACTTCTTAATGCTGATTTTTATCAACGACCTTTTCGAGCACCGCACCATACTTCTTCATCTGTAGCTTTAGTGGGTGGTGGCTCCATGCCTAAACCGGGAGAAATTTCTTTGGCCCATCATGGTGTCTTATTTATGGATGAGCTTCCAGAATTTGACCGTAAAGTTCTTGAAGTATTGCGTGAACCGCTAGAATCAGGCTTTATCAATATCTCTCGAGCACAACAACAAATGACTTATCCGGCTGAGTTCCAATTGATTGCAGCAATGAATCCTTGCCCATGTGGTTATTTGGGCTCGCGCAAAAAAGCTTGTCGTTGTAGCGTCCAGCAACTGCAACGCTATCGCGCTAAACTCTCCGGCCCTTTTTTAGATCGCATGGACTTGCATATTGAAGTTCTGGATTTACCCGAAACTATTTTACTCAAAACCCTTACGCCAGAGGAAAATTCTGAAACATTACGCACTCAAGTGGTTCAAGCGCAAGCCCGACAACACGAACGCCAAGGGTGCTTAAATAAAGCTTTGACTGGTAAAATTTTAGAAACACATTGTAACTTGACTACAACATTACAGGCCTGGCTGCAACAGGCTTTTAAACAATTTCAATTATCTGCGCGAGCTTATCATCGCACCTTAAAAGTGGCTCGAACTATTGCTGATCTTGCACAACATGATGACCTTGATATGATTCATCTTACTGAGGCATTAAATTTGCATGCCGTTAATTTAAACCCGCCATAGGTCTTTTATACTCAATATAATATTCAAATTCTGAACGATATTTTTGGACATAACTTTGTACTGGCCACGCTGCTGCATCACCTAGACCACAAATCGTATGGCCTTCAATTTTACCGGCAACATCGGTTAATTTTTCAAGATCCCCTACCTGACCCTGCCCCTCAAGAATACGTTTGAGCATGCGGGTCATCCACCCTGTACCTTCTCGACAAGGGGTGCATTGACCACAAGATTCTTCCATATAAAAATGCGCAATACGCCACAAAGCTTTAACCATATCAGTAGTCTCATCCATAATCACTACCGCCCCAGAACCTAACATAGATCCAGCCTTGGCGATGGCATCATAATCCATGGTCAAACCTAACATTACTTCGGCGGGCAGAATTTTTGAAGAACTTCCGCCAGGAATTACTGCTTTTAACTTGCGTTTTTTCCATACACCGCCTGCTAAAGCGAGCAAGTCTTTGAAGGGGATACCCAATGGTACTTCAAAATTTCCAGGGTGCTCGACGTGACCAGATACTGAAAAACATTTGACGCCGCCATTATTTGGAATTCCTAACTCAGCAAACCATTGTCCACCTTTTTCTAAAATCACCGGCACTGAAGCATAAGTCTCAGTGTTATTAATATTTGTGGGTCGGCCATATAAACCATGATTGGCAGGAAATGGGGGTTTAAAACGTGGCAAGCCTTTTTTACCTTCTAAAGAATTTAATAAAGCAGTCTCTTCACCACAGATATAAGCACCAGCGCCCAGGCAATTTTCCATATCAAAATCAATACCAGAACCCAAAATATTTTTACCTAAAAATCCTGCGCCTCGTGCTTCTCTTAGGGCACGCTCCATTGCATAAAAAGGTTCCCAATATTCTCCACGTAAATAATTATATCCTTGGGTTGCCTGCATGACATAACCAGCAATGGCCATGCCTTCAATGACTTGATGCGGGTTATAACGTAAAATATCTCGATCTTTACAAGTTCCCGGTTCACTTTCATCAGAATTACATACCACATATTTTTGGCCAGGCGCGTTACGCGGCACAAAGCTCCATTTTAAACCCGTGGGGAATCCAGCGCCGCCACGCCCTCTTAGCCCGGAAGTTTTTAATGCTTCGATGATTTGCTCCACCGGTGGCTTTTCTTTTAAAATTTTCTGCCAAGTGCTATATCCCCCGAGACTTAAGTAAGTTTCAAGTGCTGCTGGATTAGGCAATCCCACAGTGCGATAACATACCAAACCCTTTGCTGCTGACATGAATTTTATCCTTCAATAAATGCTTATACCCATCGTACTTCAAAAGACTGGTTTTTAACTTCTATTTTTGTTGCCTAATAAACTTTCTTCGGTTCGCAATAGACCCGGCTATTCCTCACCTCAGAAACTTTATTAGACAACAAAACTATTTGTTAAAATTCCAGTCTTTTGAA
>JAGVKT010000046.1 GCA_020050355.1 Gammaproteobacteria bacterium
TCATCCTGTGGAAATCGCGGAGCGATTTAGCACAGGATCCAGGTGCTCAATCGCATGCAACGCAGTTGCATTCTTACCTTTTCCTCATTATCGTGTCGCCTTGCGACAACTATTTTGATCCTGGATCCTGCGCTAAATCGCTCCGCGATTTCCACAGGATGACACCGACGGGATTATGCTGCGATTTTGAAAGCTAATTCTCATTGCTTAAATTATTCCGGACAGTTCAACCCTCAGGGAGAAGTGAAATTAACTTCGCATTTTCAACTGCGAATGGTATATAATCCTCAATTTCAAGTGCCAAGGATTTTTTATGAATCATTACTCCAAAGGATCGATCATTTGGTTGTTGGCAGGCTTGTTTTTTTTGTATGAATTTTTTATTCGAGCTTTTATGGGTTCGATCGCTGAACCCTTGCAAAGCGCTTTGCTGCTTAGCCCAGCGCAATTTTCACTTATTGCTTCTGCTTATTATTTTGCTTATTCTCCTATGCAGATTCCGGTGGGATTGTTAATGGATCGTTATGGCACGCGTGTATTATTAAGTTGTGGTGCGTTATTTTGTGCTTTGGGAATTTTGCTTTTTAGTCAAACGCATCATTTTGCTAGCGCTTGGTTGGCGCGTTTTTTAATGGGTATAGGCTCATCGGTGGGTTTTGTGAGCTTGCTCACCGTTGCGGTGAATTGGTTTCCCCAACGCTTTTTTGGTTTTTTTGCAGGCATGACGCAAATTTTGGGTATGCTTGGCCCTATTCTTAGTGGCGCCCCTCTGGCTTTTTGGTTGGCTGCTACTCACAATGATTGGCGTGCGATTTTATTTGATGTGGGTTTACTTGGCTTAATTTTAACGGTATTGCTGGCACTCATTGTGCGTAATCGTCCCGATGACAAAAATATCACTGCCGCTAACCCCACCCTGCTTAGCCTTGGCCAACGGCTAAAGCTTTTGCTCAAAATTAAAGCTGTTTACAAAATCGCTCTTTATGCATTTTTTATTTATGGTCCTATTCCACTGCTTGGTGAAACCTGGGGTACGCCTTATTTGCAATCTCGCGGTTTCAGCTTAACTGCAGCGACCTCGATGATTGCTTTTTTATGGCTCGGCCTTGGTTTTGGCAGCCCTTTGGTTGGCTTTATTTCTGATATAGGTGCACGCCGTAAATTGGTTTTAAGTTTATGTAGTTTATTGGGCGTTGTTGCCATCCTATTTTTTATTTTTCTTAAAAGTCATTATTTATTTCCTTATATGCTATTGTTATTTTTGGTTGGTGTTGCTGCTGGAGGCCAAACCCTTTCTTTTGCAATCTTAGCCGAAAGCGTTCCTGCGCATATGAAGGCCACAGCTATGGGTTTTAATAATATGGCAGTGATGTTGGGCGGTATTTTTAGTCAAAGCATCGCGGGCTTGATTCTCAATCATTTTTGGCAAGGTCACCATGAATTAGTCACGATGTTGCCACTTTTTGGTTATCAATGCTGTTTGTTTTTAGTGGTTGCTTTTTTTGCTTCAGCTTGCTTCATGAGCTTATTCCTTCAAGAAACCTATGCCCGCCCCCTCCACACTTAACACACTTATTTACAATAAAGCTTTAAGCTTACTGAGTCGGCGGGAACATAGCAGGCATGAATTACTGCTGAAATTGCGTCAGCGCTTTCCAGAACAAGAACCCGATATTCATATTGCTTTAACCGAATTAGAGCGCAAAAAATATTTAGTGGATCAGCGCTTTGCTGAAACCTTAGCACGCCATCGTGCGCAGCAAGGTTATGGGCCTAATTATATTAAACAAGAATTACGCTCACATCAGGTTATGCTTGATGAAAATTACTTTCAAACAGCGGATATGCTCGAAGCTTTTTTTAGTGGTTGGCAACGTAAATTTAAAACGCGTTTTCGCACTATCCCGCAGACGACGCTTGAACGCGCTAAATTGTTACGTTATTTTTTACAGCGGGGTTACTGGCGTGAACAAGTCGAAGAATTCTTAACTCTAATTAAATAAAAATGTTTTGGCCCAATCCGCACGTAAGGTTGCTAACTCCTGACGGTATTCGTTGGCGAGTTTTGCCGAATCTTGGCGTAACGCTTGCACTTGCAGCATAAAATTTTCTTTAAAACCTAAAATGCGATTCTCTTCATCGCGCAAATATTGTGCCAACGCGCTACTCACCACTTGTTGCGCTTCTAATACATGTTTATTTTGAATGGCGATTGTTTTTACTTGCTGCTCTAAAGCATGGAGCGCTTTAATCAATTCTGCTTTATTCACTGGTATATTCCTACGGATTTCATATGCGCCATCATAGAATGATCTTTGAGGATACGCAAGAATGCTATAAAATAAGCCAAATTCTCCCGCTCGCGTTTTATGTTCGGTAAATTAAAAAATATTCTGCAAAAAACTCGATCCTCAATGCAACAAGGCTGGGCGCGCCTTATTGGCAAAGCACTTGTTGATGCAGAGACGCTAGAAGAGCTTGAAACCTTACTGCTTAAAGCGGATGTTGGCATAGCTACCACTGAAGCCTTGCTTAGTGCCGTACAAAAACATGCGCAGCGGGGCCAAGATATTTTACCCATTCTTAAAACAGAATTGCTCACGCTGCTTACTCCTTGTGAGCAAGCATTATCGATGCCATCAGCCATTAAGCCTTACGTGATTTTATTAGTGGGCGTGAATGGCGCAGGCAAGACTACTACTTTGGCAAAACTCGGTGCCCGCTTTAAAGCAGCGCAACAAAAAGTATTATGCGCGGCTGGTGATACTTTTCGGGCTGCGGCTATTGAACAACTTGCTACTTGGTGTCAACGTCTTGAGCTTCCGCTTATGGCGCAAATGCAGGGAAGTGATAGCGCTTCAGTTATTTTTGATGCCTTACAATCAGCACACTCAAAAAATATCGATGTTTTATTGGCTGATACTGCTGGACGCCTGCACACTAAAGGCAATTTAATGGATGAATTAAAAAAAATTATTCGCGTCATCAAAAAAATTGATCTTGAGGCGCCGCACCAAGTGATCTTGGTTTTAGATGCAAATACCGGACAAAATGCCTTGCGGCAAGTGCGCGAGTTTCATCAGGCGGTGCAGCTCACGGGCCTGATTCTTACTAAGCTTGATGGCACTGCCAAAGGTGGTATTGTTTTTGCCCTAGCGCAAGAATTCAAATTACCTATTTATTTTTTGGGCTGTGGTGAGCGTGTAGAAGATTTAATTCCTTTTTCTGCACAAGATTTTGTAGAGGGTTTATTTGAGGAGACATCATGAATAAAATGCTAGTAACGCTTGATCAATATATTTTTAAACCTTTACGGCAATTTTTTTTGAAGCATTTACGTTTTAGTACGGTCGCACCTATTCATCTGGGCATTTTTGTTTTGGGGCTGAGTCTGCTGTTATTATTAATGCTGAGCACCACGCATTATTTAATTAATTTTTTAGGTGCTTTATTGTTGTTGCCTTTTGCGGCAATGCTGCAAACTATTGTTACTCTAGAAAATGAAAACAAACGCAATACCACTAAATTCACGCTAGCATTATTGTTACTCACGAGTGAAAGCTTGGTTTATTTAGGCGCGCTTATTTACAACAGTAATATTGGGGATCCTGTCTTTACTTTTATTGCAGGCTTGAGCATTATTGGCTTATGGTTTTATTATTTTTTATTTGCCCGCTCAGAAATTCAGATGCTGCCCTTAGAACTACGTTATTTTTTGTTAGCGCTGACGACTTTGCTAACGCTTAATTTTATTTATTTTTTAATTTTTTTGGTGATTGTTTGTAGTCAGATTATTACTGAGATCAGGCCTTCGCTTAAAAAATAGTGGCACCTACCCAACGCACTTCAAAATAGAGCGGTATAGACATCAAAACGCACAGTTTTACTTTTATATTGAAAATCAGGCACTGCATCTGCCAAAAAAGGCGCAGCTATCGGGCGCTTTACGATTACTCTTTTTATCGCTGCTTTGCGCGCTAGTAAAAATAAAGCCTCTGCTGAGCCTAAAAAAGTTTCAGGGAGCTCTTGTAAAATCTGCAAATCTTTTTTGACTTTGGCAGATTTTTTGCGCTCGGGAAACATAGGATCAAGATAAATAATTTCACAACGCAAACCCTCACGTAATAAAGTACAGGCATCTGCATAAATAAATTTTATGCGTGCCATAATTTGAATTAAGTCTGGATTCGTCAGCGCGCGCTGATAAGCATCGTTCAATAAAGCAAACACAGGTTGCGCCTGCTCGATTACAGTAACCTGAAAGCCATGCTGCGCCATAAAAAAAGCATCACGCGCCCAACCTCCGGTCGCATCCAAAATGGTATTATTTGTTTGATCTTTTAATTTAATCGCCTTGTAGAGTAAGCGACGACCGCCTTCGCCTAAATTAGAATTTTTAAGATAGTCTCCAAAATCTAAAGTAAAAGGCGTAAATGGATTAAGTTTAAGCGCGAGTTTTTGATTGACTGTGACCAGCTCGTAGATACCGGCACTCATAAATGCAGCCTGATGCTTTTTAAGCCATTATAAGTCATTTAATTGAGTGCCGTCTAAGTTTATCTAGAAATTAACAAAAGGGCTATTTTTCGAGGTACCCTTAACACACTTTATTATAAACCGTGTCCTTGCTCATGCCCTTCACTGGGGTCGGCATGATGAGGAGGGCATGCTGCTTCAAAAAAAATTATAGCACAGGTTGACACATTCTCACCACCTTCACCCTCAGAATCATAACCTGTAGAATCTGTAACTATTGATGTGACACCTGTAGCAAACGCTGATGGCTCTTCGTCATCTATCTCTATACTACCTGCTCCTACCGCTGCTGGATCTTCTCCTGTAGCAGCAAAGTGACTAGGAAACCCTCCTGGAGCGCCTGGATTTTCATTGTCATTTATACTTTCACCAGGACCTGCTGGCGCAGCACCTACTGCCATTGCAGGTAGTGGTGCTAATATACCTTCACCAGGACCTGCTGGCGCAGCACCTACTGCCATTGCAGGTAGTGGTGCTAATATACCTTCACCAGGACCTACTGGCACAGCACCTACTGCAAAAGGTAAAACAATATTCAGAGACGCAAATCTGTGACTTAAATCCCCATCATCGATGCTGTCATCATCCTCATCCATAGGTGTACCGGTAGTCGCTACTTGATTGAACAATGGTAGATCGATGCTGTCATCATCCTCATCCATAGGTGTACCGGTAGTCGCTACTTGATTGAACAATGGTAGAAGGTTCATAGGTGTTATTCCGGCACCTACATCATCATCAAAACTGGAATGAGATCCTGCATCATCATCAAAACTGGAATGAGATCCTGCATCATCAGAGCTACTGTAGTGAGATCCTGCCATTTTATTTCTTCCTTAGCTAGTTAATTTCAATGGCGCAATAATAATATAATTTGTAGAATTTTCTAACATAAATTTAATATTTAAGTAATAAATATATTAAATATTATACTTTTAATAGATAAATAATAAGATTTTTATTGAAATTTTCAAACTTGACAGGATAACTAAACTCTATAAAATAGCTTTCTCTAAGCCGGGATGGCGGAACTAGGTAGACGCGCCGGACTCAAAATCCGGTACTAGCGATAGTGTAAGAGTTCGATTCTCTTTCCCGGCACCAATTTTTGATCAGAACAATATATATACCTATCGTACTTCAAAAGACTGGAATTTTAACAAATAGTTTTGTTGTCTAATAAACTTTCTTCGGTTCGCAATAGACCCGGCTATTCCTCACCTCAGAAACTTTATTAGACAACAAAACTATTTGTTAAAATTCCAGTCTTTTGAA
>JAGVKT010000062.1 GCA_020050355.1 Gammaproteobacteria bacterium
ATGTTGACTATCCTCTCCACAATTACATCCTGGTGCTTGTTTGCTCAGGTGTAACATTTTAACTTTGGTGAGGTGTAACATTACTACTTTGGTTCTACACTTAGGCTGAGGAGCCTTGACACATTCTTTTTCAATAGATAGTATTACTGTCAGGTTAGACAGAAACCTTGCGCCTGCGCACTAAAGCTTGCATTAGCAGTACTGTCATTGAACCAAACGTTCTCTAAATCATATTAAACCAAGCATCACTCAGAAATGTTTTGAAGCAGGCGACAAAGCGTTGATGAGTACTATGTGAGGTTAAATATGAAGAAGTCTATTGTTCCACCACGTGTTATCGAGCAAAAAGCTAAGCAGCTAAAAAGAGAAAAATCCTTAAAGTACCATCAAGCTCTTGATGAGGCAGCACAACTGTATGGGTTCTTTAATTACCAAAATTATAAAAACACTTTAGAAGCTAATCGCAAGCAATCTAAGCCGCCTATAGAAGTCCTTTTAAAAGATATATCTTCAGAAAATGATATGTCTAAAAAAATGAAGCTTGCAATTTCTTCTATTCAAAATTTTAAAATCCCTTTTGATGAGCAGCTAGATATTCTCAAATTGTTACCACATCCACATAATTATTATGATTTAAACTACTCAGAGGAATTTGATATTTTGCAAGCTGTGTGTAAAAAATTAAATCTTATGAAAGATGAAGCTCAAATGCACCTGTTTAACGATTTTCTTACTGATGAAGGAAAAGCTGATATACAAGGCTTGGAGCCTTATTTCATAGCAAAAGAGATTTCTCTAAGTAATCTTGCCTATGGAATAGAAGGAGACATGCTTCTTATTGATGGAAATTATCATCTCAAGGTTAAATTTGAGTTTGAAATAGATCAAAACGACCCTATCAGCCAAGACGAGCGTTTCAATGATCGGGAGTTGTTTGGCTCATTTGGAGTTAAAATTGACAAGAATAAAAAAATCACCATAGAGGAGTCAGACATAGGTACGTATAACTGAAATACATATTTATAAATTAAATGGGAGCTTGCGCTCCCATATCTTACGCATTAGGCAATATCAAGATCAGAAAATATTTTATTATTCATTGCCTCGACCACTTTTGCCGTGTGTGTTTCTGAAATATGAGCATAGCGTTTTACCATGCTTAAAGTTTTATGCCCTAGAATTTCAGAAATATCAGCTAAACTTGCGCCATTCATGGCAAGATAAGAAGCCGCCGAATGCCGCAAATCATGAAACCTGAAATCTTTAATATTGGCATCATCTATCGCTAAATACCAATGCTTTCTAAGCTCTATCGGCGTATTGGCTTTAATCTCACTTGGGAAAACTAGATTTTCAAGTTTTGGTTTTTGTTGCTCGTGAAGTTCTTGTAAAACGTCTTTAATCTTATCTGAGAAGGGCAGCACTCGTACATCACCATTTTTAGTATCCATGAGAGTAATGCGCTTGCGAGTTAAATCGACATGCTTCCAGCGTAAGGCATTAATTTCCATTTTACGCGCGCCTGTGGCAAGGCAAATTAGAACAATAGGGTAGAGATATTTATTTTTTGAAAGCTTACAGGCTTTGAGTAATGCTTTTCTTTCATCATCCGATAAAAAGCGAATTCTACCGCGAGGCTCTTTTAGTTTTCTTAACTTATTAAAAGGTGTGTCTTCCAACCAGCACCACTCTTTAACAGCAACGCTAAAAACGTGCGCCAAGGCGGATATATAACGATTTACGGTTGCAGGTGCTCTAATCGTCTCTCTTTCAGTTATACCAATAGCAAGTTCATCACGTATGCCAACAATCAAAGCGGGTGTAATGTGCGCTAACGCATAATCACCCAATTCTTTTTTCCAAAATTTAAGATGAAGTGTCCTTGCATAAACAAGCTTTGGCCTTTGTGGCAAAACTGTTTTTAAGTATCGGTCAATCGCATCGTTTAAAGTATACTCTCGGCTTGCTATAGATTTAAAGTAGCGGCCTTCCCTGATTTTAGTTTCAGTTTCTGTCGCCCATTTCTTCGCATCAGTTAAACGATCAAAAGAGGCGGTCGCGGGAGGAAATCCCTTAAGCCGTACTTTTGCGCGATAGGTGGTTTTACTGCTGAATACTCTCTTTTCGATAATAGCCATATCAAGCTCCTTATAGGTTAATTATTTTACTATAATGAGTGACATCTGATCAATAGGTCTAAATTTAAACAATTGAAAATGCAGGAAATTTTCACTGCATAAGCAAAAATTTAAGTTCAGTGTCCCGCAAGCGATTTTTAAAAAAGACCGGATTGACTCGAGGCCTTGAAATAAATGGTGGCTCGGGGCAGAATCGAACTGCCGACACAAGGATTTTCAGTCCTCTGCTCTACCGACTGAGCTACCGAGCCATAATCATTGAGCCGCTATTTAACAATAAAGACGGCGTGAGGTCAAGCTGTTTAAGGCACTTTGCTGTTATTGTTGGCATTGCTTACAAAAAATAGTGCTGCGATTATTTAAGCGGATTTCTTCCAGTGGCTGTGAGCAGTTGCTGCAAGGTTGACCTTTTTTGCCGTAGACCAATAATTCTTGACGAAAATAGCCCGGGCGGCCGTCGCTTTGTAAAAAATCTTTTAGGGTCGTGCCGCCGGCTTGAATGGCTTTGGTGAGCGTAGCTTTGATATGGTGTACTAAACTCTCAACCTCATTATTATTTAAAGAATTAGCAAGGCGTTGAGGATGAATTCTACTTAAAAACAAAGCCTCATTAGCATAAATATTGCCCACGCCCACCACCAATTTTGCATCCATAATTGCCAGTTTGATGGGGCGTGTGGTGCGTTTTAGAGCCTGTTGAAAATATTGAGCATTAAACTCAGGCGTTAGAGGTTCGGGCCCCAAGGCCTTTAATAATCGATGTTCAAGTGTGTCGGTCCATAAAATAGCACCAAAACGTCGTGGATCAGTAAAGCGAATAGTAACGCCTGAGGCCAATTCAATATCAACATGATCATGTTTTTTTGCGGGTAACGCCGTGGATAAAACCCTGATTACACCTGACATTCCCAAGTGCATTAACAGTAAACCTTGCGAAAATTGCCACAACAAATATTTACTGCGTCGAGCGATATGGAGTATTTTTTGGCCCACAAGTTTTTGTGGCAAATCTTCAGGAATCGGCCAGCGTAGGCGGGTTTCACGAATATAAATATTCTTAATCGTCTGGTCTACACAGTAGGGTAAAATTCCCTGGCGCGTTGTTTCAACTTCAGGTAATTCGGGCATAAATGATATAATGAGCACAAGCAGCTATTATAATGCTTTTTAAGTAAGACGTAAGCCGCATTGAAGCACCAATATCGTGCCCACTGCTTTTATTCTTAAAAATGCAGTAAAATCTCTTAAAAATAAAATCTATGAGTGAGGCCCGTATGGCATTAAATGTAATCGTCTTGGCCGGTGGTTCAGGAACACGGATGGCCTCAAAGCAGCCAAAAGTCCTGCATCTTTTAGGTGGTAAGACTTTGCTTGATCATGTGCTAGATGCAGTAGCAGCGCTCAATCCCGCTAAAACCTTTGTGGTTTACGGTCATATGGGTGATGTAGTATTAAAAGCAATGGTACATCGCCAAGAAAAATTAACTTGGGTTGAACAAGAAGAGCGTTTAGGCACGGGGCATGCTGTCCAACAAGTGTTACCGCAGCTCAAAAATGCCAACGATCAAGTGTTAATACTTTGTGGCGATGTGCCGCTCATAAGCGCCGAAACTTTAAAATATTTGATAGAAAATACTGGAAATGAGCAATTGGGTATAGTTACCGCAAATGTAATAAATCCAACGGGTTTAGGCCGGATTATTCGAGATGAATTCAATCAAGTAAAAAGTATTGTAGAAGAAAAAGACGCTACCGAAATTGAAAAGCGGCTTACCGAGATTAATACCGGCATTTATTGTATCCCAGTGCATTACCTACAAAAATGGTTGCCCAAACTAACCAAGAACAATACTCAGAAAGAATATTATTTAACCCAAATTATTAGCTTCGCTTGCACTGAGCATGTGCCTATCAATGTCTCAAGGCCTAAGCAAATTGAAGAAATTTATGGCACCAATACACGCATAGAATTAGCGCGTTTAGAGCGCATCTATCAAAAATGGCAAGCGCAAAGTCTAATGCTTGCTGGTGTAACGCTGTATGATCCCAACCGCATCGATATCCGTGGCCAAGTCACGCCTGCCAAGGATTGTGTGATCGATGTTAATGTTATTTTAGCCGGCGAAGTAATCTTAGCCGAAAATTGTTACATTGGTCCAAATTGCTATCTTGAGAATGTAAAACTTGCGCCGAATACAAGGATTAAGGCAAACTGTGTCATTGAGGGTGCTGAAATTGAAGCTGGTTGCGAGCTTGGGCCTTTTGCGCGCATTCGCCCAAAAACTAAATTACATAAAAACGTCCATATCGGTAATTTTGTAGAAATCAAAAATTCTGAAATAGGGACAAGTTCTAAAGCCGGACATTTAAGTTATATAGGCGATGCGGATTTGGGCGCAGATGTTAATGTGGGTGCAGGCACGATTACTTGTAATTATGACGGCGCGCACAAACATAAAACAATTATTGAAGATGACGTTTTTGTAGGTTCAGATACACAGTTTGTAGCGCCAGTAAAAATTGGTAAGGGCGCTACCATTGGTGCAGGCAGTACAATTACACATAATGTCCCACCCAATAAATTAGCACTCTCACGAACAAAACAAGAAATCATCGAGGGTTGGAAGCGCCCCATAAAGAATAAATAAATTTAAATCTAGAGGTAAAAAAATGTGTGGAATTGTTGCAGCGATTGCCAAAAAAAATATAGTACCTACGCTACTTGAAGGTTTACGCCGCTTAGAATATCGAGGCTATGATTCCGCAGGGATCGGTATTTTAGATAGCGATGACGAATTTGTGCGTGTACGCTCGGTAGGTAAGATTGAAAATCTCGCCAAAAAATTGGCGGATGAGCCTTGTGCTGCCAATATGGGCATCGCCCAAACACGTTGGGCAACACACGGTAAACCCAGTGAAGTCAATGCTCATCCGCATATTGCCGGTGATATCATGGTGGTTCATAACGGTATTATTGAAAATTACGCCGAATTAAAAGCGACGTTAATCAACAAGGGTTGTCACTTTCATTCAGAGACCGATACTGAGGTAGTGGCGTGTTTGTTAAACGATATTCTTGATACGCATACCGAAATATTAGATGCCATCAGGACGTTATGCCAACAATTAAAAGGCGCCTTTGCTTTGGTGATCATGCATCGCCATCATCATGAACAATTATGGGCTGTGCGCCAAGGTGCTCCTTTGGTTTTAGGTCTGGGCGTAAATGAAAATTTTATTGCCTCAGATCCATTAAGTTTATTACCACTCACCCAAAAATTTATTTATTTAGAAGAAGCTGATTGCGCGCAAGTATCCGATAAAACTATCAAGATTGTAGATGTACAAGGTAAAGAAGTAACGCGTGAAGTACAAATCCTCAAAGCCAAAAAAGACGCCGCAGCCAAAGGTCAGTATAAATATTTCATGCAAAAAGAAATTTTTGAGCAACCACAAATGGTGACAGATATTTTAACGCCGATATTTGAAGATGAGATCACGCTCATGGATCTCTTTGGCAAAAACGCGCATAAAATTTTACCACAAGTAGAACGCATAAAAATCGTTGCGTGCGGCACAAGTTATCATTCAGGCTTGGTTGCAAAATATTGGTTAGAAGCATGGGCAAAAATACCTTGTGATGTTGAAATCGCCAGCGAATTTCGTTATCGAGACAGTTGCAATGATGCAAAAACTTTATTAATCGCCATCTCACAATCAGGAGAAACTGCTGATACTTTGGCAGCTTTGCGCTTGGCAAAAAAGCAAAATTTTTTAGCAACCTTAGCATTGTGTAATGTAGCCACCAGCGCTTTAGCACGAGAGGCAGATTTAGTATATCTCGCGCACGCCGGAACCGAAATTGGCGTTGCCGCGACCAAAACTTTTACCTCGCAGCTATTAGGCTTATATTTACTAGCGGCATTACTCGCGCAAAAAAAACAAAAAGATTTATTGATGGATTTATTGCCGCTGCCAAATGTTTTAAATGAAGTATTAAAATGCGCACCAGCAATAGAAAAAATTGCGCATGATTTTCAAGCGGTCACCAATGCACTGTTTTTAGGCCGAGGCGTGCATTATCCGATAGCGATGGAAGGCGCTTTAAAATTAAAAGAAATTTCTTATATTCATGCCGAATCTTATGCCGC
The DNA here is from genome assembly GCA_020050355.1 of Gammaproteobacteria bacterium. Lineage (GTDB taxonomy): Bacteria > Pseudomonadota > Gammaproteobacteria > Francisellales > CACEW01 > CAIQBE01. The sequence goes on from JAGVKT010000062.1 coordinate 6,290, forward strand.
AGGTGAGTTAAAACATGGTGCCTTAGCCTTAGTAGATGAACATATGCCCACCGTCGTTTTAGTACCGCATAATACTCTGGTTGATAAACTTAAAAGTAATATCGAAGAGATTGCCGCACGCGGCGGCCCGCTTTATTTATTTGTTGATGAAGCAATAGTAGCAGCGCATGAACCATGGCAAGGTAAAATAATCACCTTACCAAAAGCCACAGCTGCCTTAAGTCCTTTTGTAGAAACCATTGCGCTACAATTGTTCGCTTTTCATGTCGCAGTTTTAAAAGGAACTGATGTTGATCAGCCAAGAAATCTTGCAAAAAGCGTAACAGTGGAATGACCATACCAATCGTACTTCAAGATGCGAACTTCCTAAAAAAAATTAACGTACCCGTAGCGTAAAGGCCATGCCGTAGGGGCGTAGCTTGCTACGCCCGGTAACTGCAAGGCTTTAAAGCTCATAAGCAATGATGATTTTTTTATTAAAAAGGCCTTGCTTCTTAAAGCTATTGCCTCTGCCACGCCGGGCGCAGCAAGCCGCGCCCCTACAGCATGGCCCTTATGCTACGGGAGCAAACAGTGAAATTTTTACGTTTGTTTTTTAGGGGGTTTGCATCTTCATTCACGAGTGGTATAGAACGCTTTCTGCCATTGTGCATGCAAGCCTGAGAGTTGCTGTTGAAGGTGGATTTCATCAGCATCATTTTCAATAATCACATCTGCAATGTTGCTGAAGACTTCGCTCTTGGGTTGAGCTGCAATAATGGCTAAGGCCGCTTCACGGCTAATATGGTCGCGGGCCATTAAGCGTTCAGTTTGTTTTTCTTGAGAGCTGCGCACGTAGAGAATTTTTTGTAAAAATGGATAATCTGCACGTCGTTTCAATAAAGGGATAGCTACAACGCAATACGGTGTTTTTGCAGCGGCAACTCTTTTTTGCACTTCGGTGCGAATCAACGGATGCAAAAGATTTTCAAGCCAGGCACGCGCAGCAGCATCTTTAAAAATAATAGTTCTTAAAAGCGCCCGGTCAAGCTCCCGATCAGCAGTCAAAATAGTATCACCAAAATGTGCAACGATCTTTTTTAATACAGAAGAATCTTTGATCGTTAATTCACGCGCAATGAGATCTGTGTCAATCACTTCAATGCCATGGTCTTTAAAGAAATGCGCCGCGGTAGATTTGCCAGTGGCAATACCGCCAATCAAGCCAACTACTCGGACGTTTTGCGCTGAGGTCGTATGCTGGTCTGCATCATCATAAAAGCCTTGAGCATTCCAAGGTGTCCTGCGAAAGCGTTTGTAAGACCATTCATATTGCTCAGGAAAGCGCCGAATAATTTCAGCAAGCTGAGTGTTTAAGGTCGTAGCTGCACATACAAGATCAGGATGCTTCAAGTCATCATGTCCAGGAATAAAATGTAAGCGAAAGCCTCTGCCTTTGGATAAACGCTCGCCCACTACAAAATAAACAGCCGCTTGGCTTTTAGCTGCAAGTTTAGCAATCAAAGTAGTAGTATTGCTTGGAATTCCAAAAAAGGGCGCAAAAAGCCCGCCATTATCGCCAGGATCGTGATCAGGCAAAATGCCAGCACACTGTTTTGCTCGTAATGCCAACAAAATATTTTTAATGCCGCTTACATTGGCAGGAAACATTTGTACCCCAAAGCGTTCGCGTGCAAGCTTTAATAAATGGTTCTGATAAACAGTTTTTTGAGGCTTATATAAAGAAACAGCAGGATAATGCGAGCCAATGTAATAATTAACGCTTTCCCATGCGCCTAAATGCGGCACAAGTGCAATCACGCCGTGAGCCTGTTGCATGTGCTGACCAAATTCTGTTTCACCACGAATATCCCAAAAAAGTGCAGCAATTTTTTTTTGGGGTGCAAACCAAAAAAAGGCCATCTCTAGCATACGCAAAATAGTTTGAAAAATATTAGTGCGGATTATTTGCTGCCGTTCAGTCGATGCTAATTCAGGTAGGCAGCGGTTGACATTAATACGAATAATACGTTTGAATTTCAGTGGGAAGGGCAATAATAAAACATTCATAAATTGTGCTAAACGATATAAGTGCTTCAAAGAGCATTGCCCAATAATTTTAAATAAAATAAAAATTAATTTAATTTTGAGATTTTTCATTAAGCTTAGCTCGCAACAGCAGTTTGATAGCGTTGCCAATTTGCCGAAAAATTTTGCATGAGCTCATAAAAGTAATCAAAAGTATAAATACCAGAATGATGCCCATCATCAAAATAAAGCTTAACTGCATACAGGCCAATAGGTTCAATCGCTTCAATATTCACAGCAGTTTTATTTTTAGGCCAATGCATAGTGCCATCATGGGCTCGAACTTCAGCAGAGGGCGAAAATACACGTAAATATTCATGGCTAAAATTAAATTTTTTACCGTCAGCAAAAACCACTCGAAGTTGTCGCTCTTTTTGAAGCAGTAAAATATCAGTAATGTTCATATGCTGCATAAATATGGTTCAGCAGTATTATATACCAAACGTAATTCAAGATGCGAATTTTTTACTGCGATTTTTGCGCCCCAATAAATCTTCCTCACCTTGCAGTAGAGTAACTATTACGTGGTTCGGAAAATTTATTGGGACGTCATCATAAAAAAAGTTGAAAAAAATAATTTTTTTATTTAAAATTGAAATAATTAGTCTTAAAAGAGAAAATTTATGGCAGTTGGAGCTGGGAAATTACCTTTCGAAGGGGTGGCCAGGGAAAGAAACGCTTCTTTTAGAGGTGGTTCACTATCAGGCGGAATAGGTTCTAAAGATGTGATTTTAAGTGCGCTGATCGCATTGCAGGATAAGGATCTAGGAAAAAAAACAAGTGCTAATACTTTTTTAAGTAATAATTTAACCGAGGCGCAGGTCGATGCTATCCTGAACTTAACAATTCAGTACGATGATGACGAAGGTCATAATGTTATTGTGAATGTTGCCCAATATTGTATAACGCATGCAATAGCGGGTAGTACGATACAAAATCGTGCACTTGAAAAAATAGTAGAAACAACTGCAAAAGCGACAGTAACAGAAGAAAAAAAAGAAAAGGCAAAAGTCGAACGTGCTAAAGTAGCAGATCTCATATTAAGAAAAATTCCTGAAATTGCTGTAATGGCAGGTACTGAAGAATCTGCCATTGAGGCTTTAATCTTACCGTCTGCAAGAGAAGAAACTGCTCGGGTTCGTAGGGCGGATAGTGGTAAAGATTATGAGGCAACAAAATTATTAGCTATGCTATATCATTTAACGGAGCTGCGCCCGGAGCTGGGCTTATATTACTACATGCAAGCTATTTTCAATTATCCGGATAA
>JAGVKT010000010.1 GCA_020050355.1 Gammaproteobacteria bacterium
AACACTAAGTTGATCATGTTGAATGCGAACTCTATTGCAATTTGTTTTGATTCGATTTGCGTGAACCTTAACATGGATCGTATTTTGTGTAAAGTGGTGAAATAATAGAACGTCCAGGTGGTCAATATGCACCATTCTCAGAATTCCTATCAAACCCCACGTAATTCTATCCCAACATGGAGAAATCCGAGCCGTGACCATGCCCCCTATTCTTTAGGCCCGACATTAAAAACTTAGGGTGATTTCCCCATTTGCAAGCAAACGGGCTTGCTAACTTAGTTGCGTTTGCATTTTGCTTTGAAAAAACAATGTGTATGGAAACTGAACTTGTTTTTTAGTACCATTAGCCCATGATTTTAACCCAACAGATCTTTGTTAGATAAAGAGTGGTATTAATTTGGATCAAAGTAGAATGACAAATACTCGAAACAATAGGATTAAAAGTAAGTATTTAGCAAATTCCCACTCTTTGGTTTTTATTCAACAAACATCAAGATATCCAAGTCATAAAATTATTCCCTTCCCCTACACTCAACCAATTTTTTAAGAACTTATTATCAATTACAACATTGGCATCTGATTAGTCCTCAACTAATTGCTAATAACTTAGCAATTAAATGGATTTATTTATGTCTGTATGCATTGGTTTGTGCCACATAACTTTTTAGACGCAATCGTGACTCAAATCAGATTGATAATTACAAAGAGAATCTAAAAATTCTAAAAACCAAGATTAATAATGATGCAAATAGGAGTGACCTTATGATTGATGTCCACGAGTTCTTTCAAACACGATTTTCACAACTGACTCTGTTCAATACTATCTATCAGCATGTAAAGGTAAGAAATGATCAAGGCATAAGAAATGCCGTAGCGGATACGAAAGTCCTGGATGATAACTATGATTTGAATTGTCAATGCAATCCTTTTGTCGATCTTGCCCAAAAAGGAGATCACGAATCTTTGGCTTTTTTACAAGAAGTCATAGGATTACCCGACTCTGTTATCAAAGGGTATGCAATGGCTAATAACCACCTGGCTGTTGATGAAATCGTTAAAAAGGGACAAAACAGTCCGCAACGTAGAGAGAAATTACTAACGCTTGCCGGACAAGGATATAGCCTTGTTGGGAACATGGATAAAGCGAATGAAATGCTTTTAGAAGGTGGCGATCGACATTATATCATAACTGCACTTGCTATTGGTGGTCACACAAAGCTAGTTAAAAATGCAACCCTTTTGGGAAGGTTAATGGAAAAAATGCCGAAGGAATTTCATGCAATTGAATTAGCTGCCAACTATGCAACAGGGGGATTTGTAGCAGAGGCTGAAAAACAATATAACATTGCTATTGCAGTAATTGAAGCTTATCCAACAGAAAAGAAGTCGATACTCAATCTTTCTATGGCACAAGATGCTCTAGTTCTTGGTCTCATAAATGGTGGTCATCTAGATAATAAAGATGCTTTTCAGCGAGTTTTGCCATTTATTGAAGATTTGACATTAAGAAAATCAATTTATAGAAGAGCAATAGAGGTAAATCCTAATTTAAAAGATGATCAGCTAATTACTAGATGCAACACCATAAAACAGTTAACTAGTGTACATCATGTTAGTCTTTCGGAAGCAGTGAAATGGTCAGACCCATGGCAAAAGACGGAAGTACATATTTTATTTTTACAGGGAATTGTTTTAATTAGACGGGAGTTATTACCAATTGATATGTTTATTCATATTGCGTCTTATGTTGTTGGTCTACCTGATGAAGAAACAAAAAAACTGTTTGAAAAGCACACTACAATAATGCCAAAAAAATTATACGAACATTCTGTGCATCAATTAACGTTTTTCGATCCACGTGCTCAGTTACCAGTCGATAAATATACAAAACAATTTGAAGAGGCTGCAAATCGCTACAAAAACCGCGTGAATTTTTTATAATCAAGGACCTCTCTTTCTTAAACTCGTTGCCAGTCTGAGGGAGAGTCCTTTCGACTCACTAAAGCAAGCGCAGATGCTGTCTTGAATTTCAAGCCCAAGTGAAAAACCTGCTTGTGAAAATTGTTTCGCAATTCCTGCACCAGTGATGATAACTAAGGGTTTTTGTTTGCTCATATTGTTGCTCCATTCATATCACCCCTACATTGCCGGCTTAGGAAAGTCAGCATAATATATATCCCACATGCGTGAACAATATGCTTTTATAGTATCAAATTGAAGCGCATGCTGTTTTAATGCATCATTGATTGGGCTCATGAGCATATTCGCGATAAATGCAAAAGCAGTAGCATCAATACTCGTTGGTTTATCGCCTAAGAAATAAGGCTTGTCGCCCAGGATGCAGGCAAGTGCATCCATGGTTTTGCAACCTAATCCAATAATTTCTTCTGTACTATGCCGACCATTTCCTTGTAGATAAAGCGCTTTTAACATTTTCTTACGTATCATCGAAGGTACAAATAATTTAGGTATTGCGGGTAATTTCCCAAAATATCCTTCCTTAACCACTGCCCAACCCGCATCATTTTGCCAACGCATATAAACAACTATCCAATACATCCGTTCACAAAACGTATTATCAAGCAATACAGCCAAAGCCCGCTGCTGTTCAGTCAAATCCTCATCTAATGCATCACCATAGCGCTTTTTAAGCTCATCAATAATCAATTCGCTATCAGGATAATTTACGCCATCAATTTGAATATATGGCAGCTTCCCTTTCGGGGCTTGTTGCGGATTGTTGATAAATTTGGTCTCATAGGGCAAGTTCGCCATACGCAAATACGTTTCCACTTTCATGCAAAATGGACTCGCGCTCGGTAAACCCCAAGCTCGATAAAATTGATATAGTGTAATCATTTACTGATCCCCCATACTTTTTATAAATATATCATTGTAACAGATCTCATTTGCAAAGAATGCGAACATTTTGGCGCCCCTGTCGGAATATTTCCTGCACCACGACCATTTTACGGCCAAACGATTATTTTACTCCCCCGCAATAATAAACGCTCAATCCGAATTTCCAATCTATTGAAAAAAATAAGGTATTCGATTTTAGCCTATTGCTATTAAAGTCTCTGAAAAAATAAGGTCCTTGATAAAGGATAGAAATTAAAGCAGCTCATCATCACCATTTGTCGATTTTTTCTTAAACTTTGCCTCATGATCAAAGCCAACAATTTCTATGGACTGAATGGGTACATTTGATGGCGCAAAAACTAAATTTTTCATATCCGGCTCTTTGTACCAGATATACTGCCCTTCTTTTACAGGTGAATGCCCTGTTCTGATAATCAGGGCATTATCCATAGACATCTTCATGATTTGCTCAGGACGCATCAAGGGAATTGCCTGGTAGGCATAGCTTTGTGATTCGCTAAACCCCCTGGCTTGAGTGCTGGTGGAGCCTGATTTTTTATGGTCGGACCAATAGGGACTACATAGGGGGTCGTTTTCTAATTTGTGAGTGAATTATTTGGCTTTTATGGTTTTACAAACTACTCTTAAAGAAAGAAAACGATCTTTCATCGCATCATCAAGAACGGAGTGGGAAAATGAACTGTCCTCGATGTGGAGATATTTTAGTGACGAAAATGTATGAACAGGTTGAGACAAATACTTGCCCAAAGTGCAAGGGTGTTTGGCTTGACGAAGGGGAGTTAGTTAGGATCCTTCAAACCAAAGAAAAACAATTTGACGATGCTCTGATTCACCAAGCAATAATCACAGCATTTGCCGGTGTCCCAGCAGATGAAAAGCGTTCTGTAGAAAATTGTCCAAAATGCAATGAGCTTATGAATGCGATCAATTATTCTTATGCATCAGGAGTTATAATTGACAGATGCTGTAACAATCATGGGCTTTGGTTTGACGGAAATGAACTAGAAAAGATCCAAGCACATTCTGAACACTGGGAAAAAGAAACGGTAAAACATCAGGACGATTGGCTTTTACTGGTTCAGGCTGTATGCGAAGATCAGAAGAAAACCAAAGATCTGAAGCGACAAAAGGAAATGAGACCAACCAAGTATTTAGTCAATAGCATTATTCGAAAGATGATCGGTTTATAGGGAGATTGGCA
>JAGVKT010000094.1 GCA_020050355.1 Gammaproteobacteria bacterium
TCCATCGTTATTCAACAACATCATATACAAAGGATGGGGAGAATGTCTTACCATTTTCTCCGGACAGTAGTGTAGCTTGCTACGCCCCTACAGCATGGCTTTTATGATTGTACTGTTGTTGGCTCAACACTTGCAGAAGTTGGTGCTGAAGCTATGCCAAATAATAGGCTTTGCCGCATATGCTCCCAGGTTTTGGAGCTGTGATTATTATGACGAGAGCTGGCCATTTGGTTGCAAAAAAATCGTGCTGCTTCAAGCACTCCTATCCGTGCGCCTTTTCTCTCTAAAGTTTCGGGTGTTGTCGGATCTTGATAAGCTTCGGGGATGGATCCAAAAGCGACACTATCAATAAGGATAGCGAGCTCTTTTTGTTGCTCTGCTTCTGTTGCACTAGGGGGGAGATAATGCCTTATTGCACCCTTAAGACGCGCAAAAGCTTCCTCAATATTATTAGCTTTAGTATATGCGCCTGTAAATACATCAAAGATCTGCGTCCAGCTCCATGATCTTAGACGTTTTACTTCTTGAGCAATAGTAGCTTCAATAGCGGCATATCTTTGTTCAGGGGTCTGTTGTAATGCTGCTGGCGTTTTCTCAACGGCTTTTTTAAGCTCTTGCAAAGGCCTTGAGTCGGGATTTCTACTATTTGAAGGTGCTGTTAAGGTATCGTGAAAATTGCGGGCTGCTCTTCTGAGCCTTAATAACGCTTTAGGGCTAGCGGCAGGTAATGCTAATTGTTGTAATGCAGCTTCATGTGCGCTCACATCTTGTACTGCGATAGCAACTACCTCTACTACTTTTTCTTTATAACCGAGCGCGTTTTTTTCTTGTTCAGTTAATAATCTACCCCTACTTTCTGGGTAATAAGCTTGACCTACTGCCGCTCTCACCTCTTTATAAATCGACTCTATCGCTGCAGCTTTTTGAATCGCTCTGCCTGGCATCCACCAGCTTCTCTTTAAGTTTTCTGAAAATGCTGTTAATCTCTGCCCGATTTCATTGTAAAAAACGTTAGCTGTACTTGAAATAAAATTTGCGGCACGAGCAGGGTTAACTGGGGTCGCTGGAGCTGACGCAGTTGGGGGAACTGTGATTTCAGCCCTTAGTGAATCGTACCCTTCTGCTGCTCGGAGTGCTAATTCCGTAGAAGTCACTCGAACATGCGGCCTCGGCCCTGGAGTGGAAACTGTTGCTGCTGCGACCGGTGCGGGAGCAGTTTCATTTTGCACTGCAGGAACAACCTGCACTGGAATTGCTATTGTTGTAAGAATACTTTCCTGCGCTTCTTCTGGTGGACTTGACCTTGTAACAATAGGTTCATTTTCTGCTATTGCTAGCATTGCTACCCCTACCGGTCTGACTTCAAGAACGGAGCTAGATTCCCTTATTCGTACATCATCATGCTCTTCAAGGAGCCGTCTAGCCTCAAGCAGCGCTTCTGATTCAGTGCTAGCAGCACTAACTTCAGAGGTTTGCGCTTCTAAAACCTGTCTAGCGCCAATCAAGGCTGCAGTTTCAGTGATTGCTCTTGTTGTTAGAGATTCTTCTGATGGTGATGGTGGTAATGCTGCTTTAACCGCTGCCAATTCTTTTTCTCGTAATAACCGTGCGCTTTCAGCGATAGCAATCCTCTCAAACTCTTCTGATGTTATGTCTTTATGAGATGCAGCTGCTGCACTTTCACTTGCAGCTATTATATCGCTTAGAGCTTTCTCACCTATTACTGATTTTATAACTTCCTGCACCACTGCTAATGCTTCGCTTGTTATTTTTCCTGAGTGCTCCAGAGCAATTACTGTTTGATAAAAATAAATCCAAGCTGCCTCTTTATCTCGTGTTCCTTCAAAAAATGCTTCTTGAACTAAATCCTGGATGAGTTCAAAAGTTTCAGCTGCCAATTCTGCTTTCATCGCAGCGCTGGCTGTCGCCACTGCTGCGCCCGCACCTGCGCCTGCATACGCAGCACGTATAACCTTGGCTTTACCTAGAGCAGCAGTCGCTGCCCCCGCTCCTGCTCCTGCCCCTGTTTCTTCTTCATCCTCTACAAATAATCTTCTTATTACAGCTGCACGCGTTGCTGCAGCGGCTGCTAAAGCAGTACCTTTAGCTGCAATTAGGCTATCTCCGAAGTTTGTAGCCCGCTCTGCTAACGCATCTACGCCTGAACCTGCTCCCGCACTTACTGCTGCCGCTGCAGCAGGAATAGTAGCTTCTAAACTTGCGGCAACTTTATCTGCAACTGGTGTCACTACAGTAGCGGCTTTTTCAGCTGCATGGGTTGCTGCAACGGCTGCTAAAGTAGCGGCTCTTTCAGCTACAGCTACTGCTACAGTAGCGGCCCTTTCGGCTTTTGCTGCTACAGCGCTTCCAGCTACAAGCATGAAGCCACTTGCCTTTCCTGCTAGAGTACCTGCTCTATCCCTCAAGCTACTGGCTCCTGCAACTAATCTTGTTCGAGCATCAGTCTTTATTACTGAGGTAGGGAAATAGCGAGCATAAGGGAAATACTCAACTCCAACGCCGGCTGTCGTTTGCTTAAAGATCTTTCCTGCTGCTGCATAAAAAATTTCTAATTCGGTCTTTTTCATTCCATCAAAATCTACTGAAGCAAAAAAAGTTTCCCAAATATCACCCTCTGCTTGACCCTCTTGCTCTAAGGCTTCTACGAGCTTAGAAGCTAAGTCTCCTGCACTTTCTCTACCTTCCATTGCTTTCAAAATTCGCGCTGCAGACATGAAAGTGACATAAGTTTGTTCACCCATCATCGCCTTAAGCGGTACATAAATTCCTCTGCGATTATCTTCAGCAATAGCTTTGTTATCGAAGATACTTAATATTAATTTAAAGAAAGGTAAATAATTATTCTTATGCTCTAACAATTTTGGCAACTTTTCTAATGCGCTGACCGCTTCTGGACTTGCAGAGCTGATTTTTTCTAAAGCACTTTGTAACTGCGCTCGATTTTGGCTTTGCACTTCTTTCTCTTTAGCTACAATTTCTTCCTCTTTAGCTATAATTTCTTTCGGAATTTTAGCCCTTAATGCTTCGATATAATACCTGGCCTGCTCTTCTCCTATAGCGGGCACTAACTTACCTTGTGCCTTCTCATTGCCGATCATGGTTGTTAAGAAGAGATCAATCTTTTCTGGCGCCGCTTTCAAAAAATCAATTTTGTCGGATAATAATGCAAAAAAATACTCCCAAGAGCTATTATCCGTAGAATTTGCGTTATCTTCTTCAGCAAAAGCACGTTGAAGGCTCGACTCTATAATTTCAATCACCGTGCTTGCTTCTGCCTCTGGCCATATTATTTTTGCATCAGCTAGTATCCGCGCAGCAGCAATAAAATTATGATAGCTATGCTCTCCTACTATTTCTGTAAGTAATATTTTAACTTCTCGACGATGCTCGTCCGAGATACTTTCATTTCTAAAAAAATCCCACACGGCGACAAACAAAGGCAAGTGGTTTTTGCTTGAGGCCAAAACATTGGCGCGCAATAATTCCAAGACTTTTATTGTTTCATGATGCGCTTTCACTTCATCAAGCTTGCTCTCAAGCGCATCTATTTTTATCATTCTTAGTAATCGCGGTGATACAGGTTTAGTTTTTAATTCCGATAATAATTGTGTAGCCTTAATGAGTTTCTCATAATTTTCTCGTAAGACTGTTTTGAGTAAATATGAATTTAGATACTCACGTAAGTCTTCATTTAAATCTTTTTGTTGCAATAAAGGCCATACCAAACTTAAAAAATGCAACCAAAAATTTTCATGGGTTTGCGCCTCTGCCACATAAGCTTTTAAGGTTTGTTTTAACGCTCTTAAAAAATGAGTTTTTGCAGTGACTTCTTTTGCTAGCGCTATATCTGCGACCGGAGCATGCGCTTCGGCAGCATCTGCAGCCATGAAGTCTTCGAATCCTTTCACTAAAGTATGTGCTACTGCAACCGCCGCTCCTTTTAAGCCTTTGGGTGTGGTTGCCGTCACAGGAGCTTCCTCTTCGAGCGTAGAGATAGCTTCTATTTTTCGTATTAACTCGGAGCTTCGGGAAAAATCATCATAGAGTTCATTCCCTAAAAATTGCTTTAATGCTATTTCGAGTTGCGTGCGTACCGTGGCAGGCCAATCAGTACGCTGAGCAATTAAATTAAAAAAATGAGTTAGGGAATGTTCATAAGTTAATGCCATCTTGAAATAATTTTCTAAATCTCTTTTTATTTCTATCGACAATGCTTCGTCTGTAGCAACATCAATTTTTGCCTGTATGCCAATCAAAAGTATTTTTTTTAGATGATGTACACCTAAAATATCAGTTAATAAACGTAGGCTATCACTGCGCACTTCTGAATCAAGATGTCTTAATAAAGCGAATGCTAAATTAAAAAAACTGAGCAAGGGCTTTTCTTCTTCACACGCAAAGTCAACGTATACCGACATTAATGTCCCTGCTATAGAAGATTTTGCTTTGCCAATTAGGGCTTTTAATTTTTTCAAATTAGTTATTGCTTTTTCTCTTAGTGCTTCATCGGTAAATTTAAGAGCGTCTGGACTACTGAAATCTCCTATTTTTTGATAATTAAAAAGCTGGTAGAGCGCGGCAATGCGTCTCTGTTTATCATCAGAATCTATTACCTTTCTTATTATTAATGCTTCTGATAAAGCTAAGATGAATCTACGCTGATCTGCTTCCTTAAATGCTTCAAACATAAGCCTCGCTCCTTAATTTTTCAATCATCCTAATGGCTTATTTTCTTATTATATTATAATTTTAATAGAAAACATAACCTTTAATATATGAAATTTTATTCATAATATACATTATTTTTGAATAAAAAATACACTATTCCGTTAAAATTTGTTCAAATTTGATACAACCTATTGTTTTTTGCCTAAAAAAACTTTGGGCAGTGAATTGATTTTTAATAAAAATTATGTATTTTGAAGTTGCATCAATAAGGCGATGATGTGGCCCTGGACTGTATTTAAAGGCTGACTGGCATCGATGATATGAAAACGTTGCGGATGTTCTGCGGCACGTTGTAAAAATACTGCACGCACGCGTTCAAAAAAATCATGATTTTCTTGCTCAATGCGATCTGTAATTTTGCGCTTTTTACTGCGCTCAAAAGCGATATGGAGCGGGACATCTAGCAATAAAGTCATGTCTGGCTCAAACGCTGGATGAACGAATTGTTCCAAGGCCGCAATTTTGCGTAAATCAACGCCGCGGCCACCACCTTGATAAGCATAGCTTGAATCGGTAAAGCGCGAACAAACCACCCACTGCCCCGCTTGTAATGCAGGCATAATTACGGTTTTTAGGTGCTGCGCACGTGAGGCAAACATTAGCAATAACTCAGTATCTTCGGCGATTTTTTCAGTGCTCATGGTATGTAACAACAAATCACGGATCTTTTCGGCAAAAGGCGTACCGCCTGGCTCATGCGTAATTACATGGGGAATGTTTTTCTGGGTGAGCCAGGTACTGATGAATTTTAAATTTGTCGTTTTCCCTGAGGCTTCGCCGCCTTCAAGCGTGATAAAGCGACCTTTTTTTGTCATTGCGCGCTTAATTTCTTAAAAATAATCGAACCATTGGTGCCTCCGAAGCCAAAAGAATTGGATAAGGCAATGTCAATTTTTCTGGGTTTGGCCTTATGCGCTACATAATCAAGGTTGCAACCCTCATCAGGATGGTCCAAATTAATGGTCGGAGGCGCGATTTGGTCGCGGATTGCGAGGATTGAGAAGATGGCCTCTACGGCGCCCGCGGCACCTAACAAATGGCCAATCATAGATTTAGTAGAGCTCATCGACACCTTGGATGCATGCGCACCTAAAAATCTCTCAACTGATTGACTCTCAAGTGTGTCGCCTGCTTGAGTTGAAGTTCCGTGAGCATTGATATAATCAATATCGGCTGGGTTAATGCCTGCATCTTTAACGGCATTATCCATGGCAGCATAGGAGCCAATGCCATCAGGCAAGGTCATATGATAAGCATCTGCTGACATACCAAAACCGATTAACTCTGCATATATTTTTGCGCCACGTTTTTTTGCATGTTCATATTCTTCTAATACGATCACCCCGGCGCCATCGCCTATTACAAAACCGTCACGGTCTTTATCCCAAGGACGACTGGCTTTGGTTGGGTCGTTGTTTCTTTTAGATAAAGCGCGGGCGGCAGAAAACCCTGCTATGCCTAAACGACAACTCGCCTTTTCAGCGCCCCCTGCCAACATTACATCGGCATCGCCGTATTGAATCATCCGCATGGCTAACCCAATGTTATGTGTGCCAGTGGTACATGCGGTTACTACGGCAATATTCGGGCCTTTAAAACCATATTTGATAGATAAATTACCTGCAATCATGTTGATGAGCGCTGAAGGAATAAAAAAAGGTGAAACGCGTTTTGGCCCTTCATTAATTAAAATTTCTGCGGTTTCTTCAATGTTACTCATCCCACCAATGCCTGAACCTATTGCGATGCCGATGCGGTGAGCATTTTCTGGGCTTGCTACTAAGCCTGCGTCTTCAACTGCTTGTATACCTGCTGCATGACCATACTGTAAGCAAATATCCATTTTTTTTACGTCTTTTGTGGCGATGTACGGCGCGGGGTCAAAATTTTTTACAGTTGCTGCAAAAGTCACTGGATATTTTTCAGGATCAAGCTCAGGAATCGTGGCCATACCGCTTTGGCCCGCGAGGATATTTTTCCAGGTTTCTTCAATGTTCAAACCTACGGGTGAAACAATTCCAAGACCTGTAACTACAACACGACGCTTTGCTGACATAGGCTACTCCTATAAAAAAATAAACCCCATGAGGAATGGGGTTATATTATAATAAATCTTTGGCAAAAAAGCAGTTATTCTGAATGCGCTTTAATGTAGTCATTAATTTGACCAACAGTGCGAATTTTTTCTGCTTCTTCATCGGGAATTTCGGTTTCGAATTCTTCTTCTAAGGCCATTACTAATTCTACGGTATCAAGTGAGTCTGCGCCTAAATCATCAATGAGCGAAGCGGCCGGAACGACTTGCTCAGGCTTTACTCCGAGTTGTTCGACAATGATATTTTTGACTCTCTCTTCAATACTACTCATGCTGTTATTCCTTATCTGTTAATTTAACGGTGGCAGTATACCTTAATCGAAAAAAATGACAAGTAGTAATATACCAAACGCACTCCAAAATGCGAAGTTATACAAAAAATAACGTAAAAATTTCACTGTTTGTTCCCGTAGCAGAAAAGCCATGCTGTAGGGGCGTAGCTTGCTACGCCCGGCACGGGAAAAGCATTAACATGAAGAAGTAAGGCCTGCTTAATAAAAAAATCATCATTGCTTATACGCTTTAAAGCCCTGCAGTTACCGGGCGTAGCAAGCTACGCCCCTACAGCATGGCTTTTCTGCTACGGGCGCAAACAGTGAAAACTTAACGCCAAATAAAAACTTCGCAGCTTGAAGTACGTTTATTAAGCTTGCTCGCTATCACCTTTTATTAATGCCTCACCTAAAGCCTCTTGGATTTCTTTAGAGGTCATCTGGGTGGGTTTAGCAAGATCGGCTTTTTTGCTTTTACGTGCAGCGTGATATGCCAAACCAGTACCGCCAGGAATTAAACGACCGACGATGACGTTCTCTTTTAGGCCATAGAGATTATCAGCTTTACCGCTTACTGCAGCTTCAGTTAACACGCGTGTGGTCTCTTGGAAAGATGCGGCAGAGATAAACGAATCTGTAGTTAATGAAGCGCGGGTAATACCAAAGAGGATTCTTTGATAAAGTGCTGGCATTTTACTTTCGGCTTGTAAGCGGTCATTTTCTTCTAATAAGCGGCCAACCTCAACTTGCTCGCCTACCAAGAAACGGCTGTCGCCACTTGCGGTGATTTCGACGCGTTTCACCATCTGACGAATGGTTACTTCAAGGTGTTTGTCATTGATTTTTACCCCTTGAAGACGATAAACATCTTGAATTTCATTGACCAGATATTCAGCAAGCGCAACGGTACCCTTTAGACGCAAGATATCATGTGGATCTAAAGGTCCTTCGGCAATCATTTCACCTTTTGAAATATGCTCACCTTCAAAGACATTGATTGAACGCCACTTGGGGATCATGAGCTCATAAGGCTCACCGCTTTCAGGGGTGATAAATAAACGACGCTTACCTTTGGTTTCTTTACCAAAGCTGACGATTCCTGAAATCTCTGCAAGAATCGCGGGCTCTTTGGGTCGACGCGCTTCAAATAAATCAGCAACACGTGGCAAGCCTCCGGTGATGTCTTTATTTTTTGAACCTTCTTGTGGTATCCGCGCTAAGACCGCACCAATTTTTACGGATGCACCATCTTCAACGAGCACCATCGCGTTGACCGGTAAAAAATAACTTACAGGAATATTGCTGTTGGGGAAGCATAGATCATTGCCCTTCGCATCAACTAATTTCAGCATGGGTTTTAAATCTTTGCCGCCACGTTGTTTAGAATCGGTTACTACGATATTGGTAAGCCCTGTGAATTCATCTGTCTGGCGATGCATACTCACGCCGTCAATCATGTCTACAAACACTACTGTACCTGCCATTTCCGTGATGATCGGATGCGTATGTGGATCCCAAGCAGCAACCACTAAGCCAGGTTTTACTGGTGCACCTTCACCAAAAGGCAACTCTGCACCATAGGGTACTTTGTAACGCTCACGGTCACGGCCAAATTTATCGACCACGATTAGCTCGCCTGAACGTGACACTACAACATATTTTTTCGCAGCGTTCATTACGGTTTTTAAGGAATTAAATTTTAAGGTACCTTCAGTTTTTACTTGTACGCTATTTTCAAGCATGGTTTGTGAAGCGGCACCCCCAATGTGGAAAGTTCTCATGGTCAGCTGTGTACCCGGCTCACCGATTGATTGTGCGGCTACAACACCTACTGCTTCACCGATGCTAATCTTTAGACCACGGGCTAGGTCACGACCATAACATTCAGCGCAAATTCCCTGGCGTGCTTCACATGTAATCGGAGAGCGCACGACCACGGTATCTACACCTGATAGTTCTAGTTGTGCTACTTTTTTCTCATCGAGTAAGGTTCCTCTACTAAAGATAACTTCATCTTGGCCTGGTATTAATACATCCTGTGCCAATACGCGACCCAATACGCGCTCATGTAAAGGTACTACTACATCGCCCCCTTCGATCAATGGCGTGGTCACTAAACCTTCTTCTGTGCCGCAATCATCAATTGTGATCACCACATCTTGAGCAACATCCACCAAACGACGTGTGAGATAACCTGAGTTTGCAGTTTTTAACGCGGTATCTGCTAGACCTTTACGCGCACCGTGGGTAGAAATGAAATATTGCAATACGTTCAAACCTTCGCGGAAGTTTGCCACAATAGGTGTTTCGATAATGCTGCCGTCAGGCTTAGCCATTAAGCCCCGCATACCTGCTAACTGACGAATCTGCGCTGCAGAACCCCGTGCGCCTGAATCTGCCATCATGTAGATTGAATTAAAAGATTCTTGGGTGATTTTTTTGCCTTGTTTATCGGTCACGTTTTCTTGGCCGATGACTTCCATCATCGCTTTAGAAATTTGATCGTTTGCACGAGTCCAAATATCGATAGCTTTATTTTTGCGCTCACCATCTGTTAATAAACCCGAAGCATACTGTTGTGCAATGTCATGAACCTCTTTTTCAGCATCCCTAATAATGTTTGTCTTGGCATCAGGAACGACCAAATCATTAATACCAATTGAAATTCCCGAGCGCGTTGAATATTCAAAACCAGTATACATCAATCTATCGGCAAAAATTACCGTAGCTTTGGTACCTAATTCACGATAACAAGTGTCTACTACGCGTGCGATTACTTTTTTGGTCATTACTCGATTGATCAGATCAAATGATAAACCCTCTGGCAAAATTGCAGAAAGTAAAGCGCGGCCTGCCGTAGTTTCAAATATTTTTTGTTCTTTAATCAATTCACCTTGATCGTTTTTAACGCTGTGTGTTAAACGAACTTTAATGCGCGCATGTAATTCTACGGTTTTATTATCATAAGCGCGTTTTAGTTCATCTAAGTTTGCGAATATCTTACCTTCACCTTTAGCATTTACACGATCACGCGTCATGTAGTACAAACCTAAAACCACGTCTTGGGTTGGGCAAATGATGGGCTCACCATTTGCTGGGTGCAAAATGTTATTTGTGGCCATCATCAAAGTACGTGCTTCTAATTGTGCCTCAAGGGTTAGGGGCACGTGCACCGCCATTTGGTCACCGTCAAAGTCAGCGTTATAAGCCACGCAGACTAAAGGATGCAGTTGTATAGCTTTACCTTCAATCAATAATGGTTCAAATGCCTGAATACCTAAGCGGTGCAAGGTAGGAGCACGGTTGAGTAATACGGGATGTTCGCGAATCACTTCGGCTAACATATCCCACACAACTGGCTCTTCTAATTCCACCATCCGTTTTGCTGCTTTAATGCTGGTAGCATCGCCATTTAACATCAAACGACCATAGATAAATGGTTTAAATAGTTCCAAGGCCATTTTTTTAGGCAGACCACACTGATGTAAACGCAAGGTCGGTCCAACTACAATTACTGAACGGCCAGAATAGTCTACGCGTTTACCTAATAAGTTTTGACGGAAGCGGCCTTGTTTACCTTTGATCATGTCTGCTAATGATTTTAAAGGACGCTTGTTGCTGCCTGTGATTGCGCGCCCACGACGGCCATTATCTAACAAGGCATCTACGGATTCTTGGAGCATACGCTTTTCGTTGCGCACGATAATATCCGGAGCACTTAATTCTAATAAACGTTTTAAGCGGTTATTACGATTGATCACGCGCCGATATAGATCATTTAAATCTGATGTCGCAAAACGACCGCCATCTAAAGCCACCAAGGGGCGTAGATCTGGAGGCAATACTGGCAAGACTGACATAATCATCCATTCTGGATGATTGCCTGAATCTTCAAAAGCCTCTAAAAGTTTTAAACGCTTGGTTAATTTTTTTAACTTAGTATCGCTGGTGGTTGCGGGCAATTCTTCACGAATGCGGTTGATCTCTTCTTTAAAATCTAAATTTTTAAGCAATTTTTGCATTGCTTCTGCACCCATGAGCGCTTCAAATTCATCGCCATGTTGTTCTAAAGCATCGAGATACTGCTCTTCAGTGAGGAGTTGTCCACGCTCAAGTGGGGTCATACCAGGATCGGTCACTACATAAGATTCGAAATATAATACCCGCTCGACATCACGTAAGGTCATGTCTAAAGCTAAGCCAATACGTGAGGGCAACGATTTTAAAAACCAAATATGTGCAACTGGAGATGCCAGTTCAATGTGGCCCATACGTTCGCGGCGTACTTTGGCCTGTGTAACTTCAACACCGCATTTTTCGCAGATGATCCCGCGATGTTTTAAACGTTTATATTTACCGCATAAGCACTCAAAATCTTTGATGGGTCCAAAAATCTTAGCGCAAAATAAACCATCTCTCTCGGGCTTGAAGGTTCGATAATTGATAGTTTCAGGCTTCTTGACCTCACCATAAGACCATGAACGAATGGCTTCTGGCGATGCAAGACCAATGCGAATTTTATCAAAATAATGTTTACCGCTTTTCTTCACAAGGTTGAGTAGATCTTTCAAGACTTTCTCCTTTAATAAACGTTCACTGTGTAATGCTTTAAAAACTTACTGTCACTTGACATCAGTTGTCATTTTCAAAATCCATATCAATTGCTAGTGCGCGTACCTCTTTAGTTAATACGTTGAAGGATTCAGGCACATTAGCGTCCATACGGAATTCGTTGTCGACGATATTTTTGTACATACGCGTCCGGCCATTGACGTCGTCGGACTTAACTGTAAGCATTTCTTGTAAGGTATATGCAGCGCCATAAGCTTCGAGGGCCCATACTTCCATTTCTCCAAAACGCTGACCTCCAAATTGTGCTTTACCGCCTAAAGGTTGCTGTGTAACTAAACTATATGAACCCGTAGAACGTGCATGCATCTTATCATCAACCAAGTGATTGAGCTTGAGCATATACATGTAGCCCACGGTTACTGGTCGATCAAAAGCATCGCCAGTTCGACCATCATAAAGTACCACTTGGCCGCTTTCAGGGAGCTCTGCTAGCTTTAACATAGCTTTAATCTGATCTTCATTAGCGCCATCAAATACGGGCGTTGCCATCGGCACTCCTGCACGTAAATTTTCTGCTAATTCTAAAATTTCTTCATCAGATAATTCTTTTAACTCTGCACGTTTGCTGCTTTCAGTGTCATAGACTTTTTCAAGATATCCACGTACTTCTTTTGCCTTGGTTTTTTTATCATCAAGAAGTTTAGCAATTTTGTTGCCTAAACCTTTTGCAGCCCAACCTAAATGAGTTTCTAAGATTTGCCCGATGTTCATCCGTGAAGGTACGCCTAGCGGATTTAACACGATATCTACCGGTGTACCATCTGCTAAATAAGGCATGTCTTCAACCGGTACAATGCGTGAAATAACCCCTTTGTTTCCGTGGCGTCCCGCCATTTTATCGCCGGCTTGTAAACGACGTTTAACGGCTACGTAAACTTTAACAATTTTTAATACGCCCGGAGAGAGCTCGTCACTTTGAGTGAGTTTTTTGTATTTTTCTTGATAGCGTTTATCGTAATTATCACGATGTGCTTTTAATTGTGCTTGAGCTTCTTTGAGATGTTGCGCGATCTTGCTATCTTCGAGCTTGAGGTTGAACCATTTTTCTTGCGGTAAATTTTTTAAGAATTCTTTAGTAATTGCTGCACCTTTTTTGATGCCTGCGCTTGCTACTGAAACTTTTTTATTTACCAATAATTTTTCCATGCGTTCAAAGATGGCATGTTCAAGAATGCGGAACTCGTCGTTCAAGTCTTTCTTAACAAGCGCGAGTTCACTTTGTTCAATTTCTTTAGCGCGCTGATCTTTTTCGATACCATCGCGGGTAAAGATTTGTACATCGATCACAGTACCGTACATACCTGAGCCTACGCGTAAAGAACTGTCTTTTACATCTGCTGCTTTTTCGCCAAAAATCGCACGCAATAATTTTTCTTCAGGGGTTAATTGAGTTTCGCCCTTAGGAGTAATTTTTGCTACCAAAATATCACCAGGCCCTACTTCAGCACCGACATAAACAATTCCGGAAGTATCAAGTTTGCCAAGCGCACTCTCAGAGACGTTCGGAATATCTGCGGTAATTTCTTCTGCGCCTAATTTAGTATCGCGGGCGATACAGGTGAGCTCTTCGATATGAATCGTCGTGAAGCGATCTTCTTCAATGATGCGCTCAGAAATTAAAATCGAGTCTTCAAAGTTAAAACCATTCCACGGCATAAACGCAACCAATACGTTTTGTCCCAATGCTAATTCACCAACATCAGTACATGAGCCGTCTGCAAGTAAATCGCCTTTTTGAATTGCATCACCAGGTTTTACTATTGGACGTTGGTTAATACAAGTATTTTGATTTGATAAACGGAACTTAGTGAGATTATAAATATCCACCCATGCTTGACCGTCTTTGATTTCATTGTCGTTCACACGTACAACGATACGTCCAGAGTCTACTGAATCAATGGTACCGCCACGACGCGCTACTACGCCCGTACCGGAATCCACCGCAACGATGCGCTCCATACCCGTACCTACTAAAGGTTTTTGCGCCTTTAAGGTTGGCACTGCTTGGCGTTGCATGTTAGAACCCATCAACGCACGGTTTGCATCATTATGCTCTAAAAACGGAATCAGCGCCGCAGCGACTGACACCATCTGTTTTGCAGAAATATCCATGTAATCTACTTTATCGGCAGTAGTAAAAATTGTTTCACCTTTATGCCGACAGGGAATGAGTTGATCGATCAATTTGCCGCTCTTATCCACTTGCGCACTGGCTTGTGCAATAACGTGGCGGCTTTCTGCTAATGCTGATAAATAATGCACATCTTTGGTGAGCTTACCATCAATAACACGACGATAAGGCGCTTCAATAAAACCAAATTTATTGGTGCGCGCATAACATGCCAATGAATTAATCAAACCAATATTTTGACCTTCAGGCGTTTCAATTGGGCATAAACGACCATAGTGAGTAGGATGCACGTCACGCACTTCGAAGCCTGCGCGATCACGCGTTAAACCTCCTGGGCCTAGTGCTGATACACGCCGCTTGTGCGTTATTTCTGACAGCGGATTCACTTGGTCCATAAATTGTGATAATTGGCTTGAACCAAAAAATTCTTTAATCGCCGCAGCAATAGGTTTAGCATTAATTAAATCTTGTGGTGTGAGCTGTTCACGTTCAACCAAAGCTAAACGCTCACGCACTGCCCGTTCAACACGCACCAAACCTACACGAAATTGATTTTCGGTCATTTCACCTACAGAACGTACGCGACGATTGCCTAAGTGGTCGATATCATCTACTTCTCCGCGGCCATTACGAATTTCAATTAAAGTTTTTAATACATCAATGACATCTTCTTTAGTAAGAATGTTTGAGCCCGCTTCGTCTTTTTTACTTAGACGGCGGTTAAACATCATGCGCCCTACTTCGGAAAGATCGTAGCGATCTAAACTAAAGAACAAACCATTAAATAAATTTTCTGCAGCTTCAGGTGTGGGAGGTTCTCCAGGACGCATCATTCGATAGATCTCGACCAAAGCTTCGTTACGATTGGTGGTGGTATCTGCGCGGAGTGTATCTGAAATATAAGGACCACGATCAAGATCATTGGTATAGAGAATTTTAAAATTTTTAACACCGGCGTCTTTTAATTTGATAATGGCATCGCCTGTTACTTCGGTATTAGCGGTAATCAGCACTTCACCGGTTTTTTTATCGGTAATGTCTTCAGCAAAAGCTCGGCCAATAATATATTCATTGGGAATATCCAGTTTATCGATTTTTAATTTTTCGAGTTCTTTGATGTGACGTACGGTAATACGTTTACCAGCTTCAATTACTACATTGTCATTTTTATCTTTAATATCAAATAATGCACGCTCACCACGTAGCCGCTCTGGAATTAAATCCATCACTAAACCTTTAGGTGTAACGTTAATGGTATTGGTGTCAAAGAAAATATTTAAAATTTCCTGATTGGACAATCCTAAAGCATGCAAGATGACGGTAGCTGCTAATTTTCTTCTGCGATCGATACGCATGTGAATAATATCTTTGGGATCAAATTCAAAATCTAACCATGAACCACGATAAGGAATAATGCGCGCTGCGTATAAAAGTTTGCCTGAAGAATGCGTTTTACCTTTATCATGATCAAAATAAACGCCAGGTGAACGATGCAATTGCGATACGACGACACGCTCAGTACCATTGATGACAAAAGTCCCATCTTCGGTCATTAAGGGTACTTCGCCCATGTATACTTCTTGCTCTTTAATATCTTTAATTACTTTGCTTGCTGCTGGAGCTTCTTTATCATAAATCACCAAACGCATCTTGGCACGTAACGTTGCAGCATAGCTTAAACCACCCATGCATGATTCATAAACATCATAAATGGGTTCGTTGAGTTGATAATTTACAAATTGTAATTCTGCGTAGCCTGACATACTTGTGATCGGAAATACCGAAGTAAAAGCGGCTTGTAAGCCAATATTTTCACGTTTATCAGGATTAGTGTCTTTTTGTAAAAACTCTTTATAAGATTCTTTTTGGATGCTTAATAAGTAGGGAACATCAAGAATTTCTGGAAGCTTCCCAAACATTTTACGAATACGTTTTTTCTCAGCGTAAGAGTAGGTCATGTGCTGTGCGTCCTCAAAAGTTTAAAAGAAAAATCCAAGTTGTTAAATTATGCCTTTTTGCGGGGCTCATTCTCAAACTTGGAGTACATATTGTATCCTTTTTATAAGGATATTTTGGTATTCCTACATCGTTGCCTCGGCAACACCTTCTCTCAAGCGAGAGAAGGGTTGGAATACACTTTGAGCGTTATTTAATGCTCGCTTTTGCGCCTGCTTCAGTAAGTTTTTTAACCATATCTTCAGCATCTTTTTTCGCAATGCCTTCTTTAACATTTGCGGGAGCGCCTTCAACTAGGTCTTTAGCTTCTTTTAAGCCTAAACCTGTGACTTCGCGAACCACTTTAATAACGTTTACTTTATTCTCGCCAAAAGCTTCGAGTACTACGTTAAATTCGGTTTTTTCTTCTGCAGCAGCGGCAGCTCCACCTGCTACAGGTGCAGCAACTGCAACAGCAGCAGCGGCAGAAACACCAAATTTTTCTTCCATCATTTTTACTAAATCGCAAACATCCATTACAGACATTTCTGCGATTGCATTTAAAATATCATCTTTACTTAATGCCATGAGTTATCTCCTTTAAATTTCAAATTATACTTTTCTTTTGTCTGCAACCGCGCCGGTTACACGGACCACTTGTGCATACGGCTCACGGGCTGTGCGCACAAATTTTTCAACAGGCGCCAGCATTACACGACACAAGGTTGCTAAAGCTTCGTTGCGTGTAGGTAACTTACTTAAAGCTTCTAATTGTGAAGCCGCAAGTAATTGCCCACCAATTGCAAGCGCTTTAACACGCAAGTTTTCTGTTTCTTTGGCGAAATCACGAAACAACCGCGCTGCAGCGCCGGGTTCTTCTTTGGAAAACGCAATTACCAAAGGCCCTACCAATTGTTCGCTCAAACAAGCGAAATCGGTATCTTGCACTGCTTTGCGAGCCAGGGTATTACGAACTACTCGTAAATAAACACCTTGCTCGCGCGCTTTTGCACGCAACTTGGTCATTGTAGAAACTTGCATACCTCGATAGTCAGCAACGACTGCAGACAAAGCGGTTTTAGCAACGCTGCTCACTTCAGCAACGATTGCTTGTTTGTCTTCGAGTTTCAATGTCATGCTTTTTCCTCAATGTTAAACACACAATGAAAATTTTGGTGAACCAAAATTCACATCGCCTGCGTAGGAAATTAAGCGCAATCTGCCTTACAGCAAACCTTGCACCTACGGTCTTTGACGATCATATGATTGTTGTTGAACCGGAAAATCCCGAAACAAACACCAACGCTCATGACCGACATCTTTACTAAGCCAAACTACTCACATCTACTAATAAACCAGGTCCCATGGTTGATGAAACGCTGATTTTTTTTAGATAAATCCCTTTTGAGGAGCTGGGCTTAATTCTTTTTAAATCATTAATTACTATTTCTAAATTTTCTTTTAATGCTTTTGCATCAAAGCTTAATTTACCAATAATGCAGTGCACAATCCCGGCTTTATCTGCACGATAACGTACTTGACCGCCTTTGGCATTTTTTACTGCACCGGCGACGTCAGGAGATACCGTACCAATTTTGGGATTAGGCATTAAACCACGCGGGCCTAATATTTGGCCGAGCTGGCCTACAACCCTCATTGCGTCTGGAGATGCGATGACTACATCATAATTTAAATCTCCAGCTTTCATTTTTTCAGCTAAATCTTCCATACCTACGATATCAGCGCCGGCGGCTTTAGCAGCATCAACGTTTTTACCTTGGGTAAACACGGCAACTTTTACGGTTTTTCCGGTACCATGAGGTAACACGATTGCACTTCTGATTGTTTGATCAGACTTGCTGGGATCAACTCCTAGATTTACCGCTACATTTACGGTTTCATCAAATTTAACTTTGGGCATTTTTTTTAATAACTCAAATGCTTCAGTCACGGTATATATTTTGCCGGGCGTTACTAATTTATTAATCTCAGTGCGTCGTTTATTTATCTTAGCCATTTTATTCAACCCCCTCTGAATCAATTCCCATACTGCGAGCTGAGCCAGCGATAGTACGTACTGCAGCTTTTAAATCAGCGGCGGTTAGGTCAGGTTGTTTTATTTTGGCAATTTCTTCTAATTGCTTGCGGTTAATTTTACCGACAATTTCTTTTCCAGGGTTTTTACTGGCGAGTGGTAGTTTTAATGCGTCTTTAATCAAATAAGAAGCAGGTGGTGTCTTTATGATAAAAGTAAAGCTACGATCCGAATATACCGTGATGATTACGGGTAAGGGCATACCTGGTTTCATGCTTTGAGTTTGTGCATTAAATGCTTTACAAAACTCCATAATGTTAACCCCTTGTTGACCTAGAGCAGGTCCAACAGGTGGGCTAGGATTGGCCTGTCCGGCCTTAACTTGCAGCTTTACATAAGCCTGCACTTTTTTTGCCATTGTCTATCTCCTTTTTGAGTTCAAATGCTTGTCTAAAAAAATTTTATCCAAGCTCCTCGTTACCACTACTAAATTTTTTCTTTTTGAATTTGGTCAAAGCTTAATTCTATCGGGGTTGCACGACCAAAAATCATTACGGATACTTTTACTTTACTCTTTTCATAATTTACTTCTTCAATGACACCCACGAAGTCGGTAAAAGGTCCATCACTAATACGAATAACCTCACCCACCTCAAATAACGTCTTGGGCTTAGGCTTATCATGCGTATCTTTAACTTGCGAGAGAATCGCATCAACTTCTTTTTCAGAAATTGGAGTTGGTTTATCGGCACTGCCGCCGATAAAACCTAATACTTTAGGAATATGACGCACCAAATGCCAGGTATCATCATTCATTTCCATTTTTACCAAAATATAACCCGGAAAAAACTTACGTTCGATTTTTCGTTTTTGTCCCGATTTCATTTCTACTACTTCTTCAGTCGGAATTAAAATTTCGCCAAAAAGATTTTGCAAGCCTTGTAATTTTACGCGGTCTAACAAGGTTTCTTTTACTTTATTTTCGTATTGTGATGTTGTTTGCACCACGTACCAACGCATTGTCATGAATGGTTCCTTAGGCAATCATTGAGCTGATGATATAAGCATATAAGCTATCAATACCCCAGAGAATTAAAGCGGTAATTACTACTAATACTGCAATCATCGCGGTTGTTTGTAATGTCTCTTGTTTATTGGGCCATACTACTTTTCTTAATTCCACTCGCGCTTCTTTTATAAATTGCCATGCTAATTGTCCTTTAACTGTCGTTAAAATAATGAGCAAAGCTATAATGCCCACTACTAGCATAATTGTTACCCGAATGGTGAGCGCAATAGTATTTCCATAATACGCATTACCGGCAACCAATAAAGCCAATAAAATAACCGCAGCAGCCCACTTGAAAGCGTCAAATTTATTGGTGTTATTTAACATCATTAGCGCCTTCATCACTCAGCTTAAATGGAAAAATGGGCTAGATCTTACCACAAATTATTTGGAATCGCAAGGACTTACTGCGCAGATAATGCTTTGAACACAGGCTTCCTCATCCGCCTGGGCTCCCCATGCTCGGCTTTTTTCAAAGGAGCAGTGAAACCTTGGCTCTTTAAGGACAGTCTTGACGACTTACAGTTTACAGTATAAGCCTAAAGCATCAACGCTACTTCCATTCTTAATGGTTAGCAAAGTTCTTTTGTGGTTACTAAATTCTCAAAGCATTGGTTTTGCGGGTTAAAGCGTCGAATATTTCCTGTTTCTAAATCAAAATGCCAGGCATGTAGTGTCAATTCTTTTGTCCGAACCCGTTCGGCAATCCAGGGGAAGCTTGTTAGATTATGCAATGAATTTATTAAGGAATATTCGCAGCAATGTTTTTCTTGTAAGGTGGGAGACCCTTGATCATCGAGTGCTTTTTGCTTAGCACCCAAGGCAATATCCATCCAGCTCGAAATAAATCCACTGGTCGCTGAGGGTTTAGAAAAATCACTTAATAATGCGCGAATACCGCCACAATGACTATGTCCAAAAATAATAATATGCTCTACTTTTAAAAAACATACGGCAAACTCTAAAGCCGCGCTGGTGCCATGATGCTTGGTGTCATTTTCACAAGGGGGAACGAGATTTGCAACATTACGCACCACAAATACTTCGCCTAAAGAACAGCCAAGCACTGTCGCTGGATCGACGCGCGAATCACTGCACGCAATGATCATAGTTTTGGGCGCTTGACCTTTTTCAACTAAATTGCGATAAAATGTATTGTGATCGTCTTCGAAATATTTTTTATAAAAACTTTTATAGCCCTCGACTAGGGTTTCAATTACGCTGTTGTTATCAGGGTTTTTGTTCATCAGTGCTTTGATTTTTTTATTTTGGCAAGAGCTCAGTATATAACATTCGCGCTTCAAACTGTGAGCGTGACATCATTACCGTGTAAGCTTTTTAGCTTTGCTTATCGAGCGCCTGCGCCTGCACTAGCTGTGGCTGAGCTAGCAGGTCTTATTTCTTTCGCCAAGACGAGAGCACAGCTACCAGAACTGCTTGTTGCTGATTCAAATTTAGCAATATCTGCTGACACCTTTTCATCGAGTTGATGCGCTGCAACTTTTGAACTAAGAGTTGGAATTATTCCAAATAAAGCCTTTAAACCAAAAAATCCAAGTATAATACCGCCGCTACTCTCAGCTTCTAAATATTTATACATGGTATTTAATTGATTCATAAATTTTTCCACATCTCCATCTCCTCGCGCTTCTGCTTCAATAAAATACTTGCAATCGATTAAATAAGCTTCAGATGAAATTACTCGTAATAATGCATGAGTAAACAGTAAATGGATGTTAATACTTGCTTGTCGTCTCAAAGTAGCAGCTGGCTCGGTAGCTAGATAAGCTAAGAGCTCTGGATCTATGCTTTCTACTAGCGGATCTTCTTTAGGTAAATCATAAGGATACGCAAACAATGAATTCGTGGTATAAAGTAATTTTCGCCTTTTTTCCCTAACAAAAGATACTTCTGCTTCAAAACCACCATCAGGTTTAAATATACATCGCACGAATAAGCTGCCTTGTTTTATTTCTCGGTATAAGGTTCCATCGCTATATTTACCTAAATAATACGACGCCTTTTCTTCAAGTATGGCTGCTTTCGACATTCTTTCAGGATA
This sequence comes from Gammaproteobacteria bacterium, assembly GCA_020050355.1. Lineage (GTDB taxonomy): Bacteria > Pseudomonadota > Gammaproteobacteria > Francisellales > CACEW01 > CAIQBE01. The sequence goes on from JAGVKT010000094.1 coordinate 20,981, forward strand.
ATCTTTTATAGAACGAGGTGCCGGAATCAGCATTAAAAAATCCCTGGGCGCTGCTGTGATAGCTATTCTTTTTAATCTATGAAGTTCAGATAATAAGGTTGGAGATAATAGGGCCGTCCTTCTGGCCTTAGCAGCTTCATAAGCTTCGCTAGCTCTAACTGCCTCCATACGATATGTGTCAACATGTCGGCTAGCTGCCACAACGTCACGTGCGGCATTAGTATATTTAATAGCTTCTGCAAAGGCCGCCTTCTCCATCGCTTCAGCAGCTTTAGCGGCCTCATTAGCTCTGTAAAATTCTTCAATAATAGGAACGGCCCATTTTGCTACTTCTGCTTTATTAATTTCTTGACCCATAACCCTATGAGCCCATATAGAATTTTGGAGATCTTCTAGTATTCTCGTTTTTCTCATAGCCTTAATCGTTTCTTGGCGCCGAATATCGCCAAATCTAGTTGCTTCAGCTGTGAAACTCTTATCTTGTGCTTCTGCTCGACGCTTCAAACGCTCGCTAAAATCCACTGAAATTTCTCCGATTTCAGCAAGAAGAAATGCATACTTTTTAGTATAATCACTTATTTTTTCAGCTAGACTACCCTCGGCCCTAGACAAGGCTAGCTGTTGTGCTTCCATATCTACACTACTGACCTGCACTAAAGACTCTAGGAAAATTTTGCGTGCGAAAGCAGTAGAAAAAAACTGCACTTCTGGCACTTTACTTAATTCACTTATGGCATGAGCGAATATATCTGGCTGCGATTTTTTCATGCGCTTTAGATAAATAATTACCATCAAAAAATCCTGGAATTCTTCTGACCTTAACGTCTCTGCTCTTTTCTTATTTTTAATAGCATTAATTGTTTTTAGGAATTCAGAAAGTTGCGCTGTAGGATTTGGCATTCCTTTAAGCGCTTCAGAAGATACGAAGACAGAAATAAATTCTTTACCCATCAACCCTAACAAGGACAATTCTTCGACTGTTAAGGGCGCTTCATCCTCAGCTAGTTCTTCTTGAGCGCTTTTAAGGATGTAGCCTTCCATAATCTCGTCACGAAATACTTGACCGCTTCCTGCTGCCATATTTTTATCCTTAGTTATTTTATTTATATAGAAGTTGGTTACAGACTAAACGAACAACTTCTATATATTAATTCAAATTAATTTTATTATTGTACATTAAAACACCCATAAAAACAAATAATATATTTATAATGCCTAATTAAACAAATATAGAATTTTGTTAATAGCATACTGTATTTGATTTCGTATTTGTATGATATGGATCATCAATGAATGGCAGGCCTGGAGGGACTCGAACCCACAACCAACGGTTTTGGAGACCGCTACTCTACCAATTGAGCTACAGACCTACATGGCGAGATGATTTTTTGGAGTAGTGCCCATCTCTTTACACTACGCGGTACCCGCTTCTCTTCCGGCCAACGCAGCA
>JAGVKT010000027.1 GCA_020050355.1 Gammaproteobacteria bacterium
TAAATTAAGTCTCCAGCTCATCCATCGTTATTCAACAACATCATATACAAAGGAAGGGGAGAATGTCTTACCATTTTCTCCGGACAGTAGTGTAGCAAGCTATGCCCCTACGGCATGGCCTTTATGCTACGAGAACAAACAATGACATTTTAACGTCAATTTTTTTGATTTTTTTGTAAGGTGTGATGAGTGTATAGCAAGCAAATAATAATGAGCAACGCAGGTAGGTACATTGCTTTTTCTCTTGTTGCTAAGCCCAAATTAGTGTTAATAAGTGCGAGAAAGCTCATGCCGATGAGAAAAAAGAATAGTAGTAATTTTAAATAAGTCATCTGTTTGGTTGTAGGTGCGATGATTTTATAATTTTTGATCAAAATGTAAATTAAATATACTAAAAATAAATTCTCAAAAGATTGTAACATTCCTTGTACATTATGCCCCAAGATGAATAGGGGAAAGCATAAATTCATGATCAGGCTATAAGGTAAGAGAGGTAGTATCATTGCAGGGTTGTGCGAGGGCATTGGGAAAGAGCTGCCAATTTCTACGCTTTGTTGTTGGAGTGCTGCGCGGGTATCGATATGGCCATAATTGATGTGGGCGCTTATCAATAATTGGCCTGCAGCATAGCTTAAAATAAGTAATAGCAGTAAGACGCCCGTTATCCTTAAGTAAAATTTTAAATTGCTGTTAAGTAAAACGGTCAAGTATAAAGCTCCTAAAAGCGTGATTGCGAGATAGGGGCGAATTAAAATAAGTATGCTGGCGCTTATTAATAATAAAAGGAAATGTAGTACTTTAAGGCGCGCATATTTGATGTTTAAAAAGGATAAAAAAAGTAAAGGAATGAAGAAAAAACATAAAGCATCTTTAGTGCCTGCTGTAAATATCAAAAAAGAAGGCCAGCAAAGCAAAATCAATGCGGGGAATGAGTATATTCTCGCGTAATTTAAATTGAGAATTTCAGTAACTTTTAGAAAGATGCAATACCATAATATGCTGCCCATAAAAGCAAACATGCCATAAAAAAACATACTTGCTATAAAGCTATCATCAATAGCATAGACTTGAGTTTGTTGTCCTACCAGCCAGTTTTGTAAATACCAATTAATGTACTGAATAAAATCTGTTCCTGTTCCTAGCCAGGTAGGGTTTGCTTGGCCAAAATAGGCTAAAGCATCTCCGCCATGAAAAAAAGTGATATAAATACATGAGCCCAGTGCATGTCCGATCCAGGAGAGTAAGACGATAGGAAATATATTTTTATAAAGAGGTGTATACAGTTTTAATATCATTAAACCTAGAATCAGGCTTAGGATGGCAAAGATGAGTGCTAACGACATAGTTTAAATAGTTTTGAAACGCGCGTGTATTATCAAATGATTCAAGGATTATTGCAATCCTTTGCTCAGAGTCAACGCATTTGAAAATTAGCTCAATCAAATATTTGTAGTTTGCACTTTGCTGAAGAAAAGGTAAGAATGCAACTGCGTTGCATGTGATTGAGCACCTGGATCCTGTGCTGCCTTACGCTATGCTTCAGGCCCACAGGATGACCTCGAAGGGAAGAGGAGTATTTACTGATAAAACCTTATCTCCATTAGGTGCACTATCTCCACTTTCATCAGTAACCATGTCCTCTCCTCGAGGTCATCCTGTGGGCCTGAAGCATAGCGTAAGGCAGCACAGGATCCAGGTGCTCAATCGCGCAACGCAGTTGCATTCTTACCTCTTAAACCGCAGGGAGAGGTATATACCAAACGCAGTTCAAGATGCGAAGGTATAGAAGAAATTGACGTGAAAATTTCACTGTTTGTCCCAAAATCGAATGCCATGCTGTAGGGGCGTAGCCTTGCTACGCCCGGCGCGGCAAAGGCATTAACATGAAGAGGGAAAGACCTGTTTAATAAAAAAATCATCATTGCTTATGAGCTTTAAAGCCTTACAGTTACCGGGCGTAGCAAGCTACGCCCCTACAGCATGGCCTTTATGCTACGGGAGCAAACAGTGAGAACTTAACGCTAAGTAAAAACTTCGCATTTTGAAGTACAATGGGTATAACCTTGAAAAGGTGGGCGACTTGACTTTGTTGTTCAAACTGCTTAGTTTATCTTTTTTTGCTATTTTGTGATGCTATGAGTCGCCGTATTTTGTATCTTTCTCTTGATGGTATGGCTGAGGCTTTGGGTGCTTCACAGGTACTCGAGTATTTAGAAGATTTGGCAAAAGAAAATGAAATTATGCTGTTTTCTTTTGAGAAAAAGCAAGATGCGCAAAAATTAGTAGAAATAAAGCGTCGCCTAGAAAATAAAAAAATAACTTGGTATTCACATGCCTACAGTAATCGATTCTTTTTAATTTCTACTGGCTGGATTTTGCTTTTGGCATTTATCCGCTTAAATTTGCTTAATTATATTTTTCGTCCGCATATTATTCATGCGCGCAGTTTCGTTCCAGCTTTGTTGGGTTGGGTGCTTGCAAAATTATGGCGTGCGCGTTTGATCTTTGATATTCGCGGTTTTGCAATGGACGAAAAAGTAGACAGCGGCCGATTCAAAAAGCCGTCGCTAATTTATAATGGCTTGCATGCTGTAGAAAAATTTTTATATCGTCATTGTGATCATTTGATAACGTTGACTCATGTTTCTAAGCAAATTCTATGTACGGAATATGCTTTGCCAGCGAATAAGGTAAGCGTTATTCCGACTTGTGCAAGTAGAAAATTATTTTATCCTTTAACTACGATGATGCGTCAGCAGTTGCGGCAAAAATTAGGTTTTAGTTTGACCCAAAAGCTATTGCTTCATACAGGATCCGTTTCTGCTTGGTATGATTTTGATAAAGAAGTGGCATTGTTCGCATATTTATATGCGCAGGATCAAAGTTATCATTTTATTGTGCTTAATAAAGGGGCACACGCATTTATTCGTGCTGCTTTTCAGCGTTATCGGCTTCCAAATTCAGCTTATACGCTCTCTGTAGTATGTATTGAAGAAGTGGTGCAGTGGGTGAATATTGTTGATGCAGCTTTATTTTTTATTAAGCCTTCTTATGCTAAGCAAGCCTCTTTGCCTACTAAATTCGCTGAAATGGTTGCCTGTCATGTTCCTAGCATTACGAATGAGGGCGTGGGAGATATGGATTTTTATTTAAAAACTTACCCAGTGGGTATGACAATAAATCTTAATGATTTTCACCAAAAGATAGCGTATTATGCCGAAAAAGTACGAGCATTCTTAACGCAGCCTATTGAGCATGAGGCTTACGAGCAGTTGTTCCTTGAGAGGTTTGATAAGGCTTTAGCGGTGGCGCATTATGCGGAGATTTATAAAGCTTTGCAGTAATAAAATTAAGTTAAATTTTAAAGGTTTAAGGTGTCATAACTTATGCGTAAAATTGCGGTGATCGGATTAGGTTATGTGGGGCTTCCAGTGGCCGTTAGTTTTGCTAAAAAGCAAAAAGTTATTGCTTTTGATATCAATCCTGTCAGGATTGACGAATTAAAGTGTGGCATTGATAGAACTGAAGAAGTGCAAGCTGAAGATCTCAGTTCAAAAAATTTACAGTTTACAGATCAAGCTGTCGAACTAATGCAAGCTGATTTTTTTATTGTCGCGGTTCCTACGCCCATTGATATTGCCCATCAACCAGATTTTGGTCCTATTTTGGGGGCCTCTAAAATTATTGGTCCTTATCTCAAAAAAAATGACATTGTAGTGTATGAGTCTACGGTGTATCCAGGAACCACTGAAGAAGCTTGTGTGCCTGTGTTAGAGGAGCATTCAGGCTTAAAGTGTGGCCAAGATTTTTTTGTAGGATATTCACCTGAGCGTATTAATCCAGGTGATAAAGAGCATAGTTTTACTAAAATAAAAAAAATTGTTGCAGGACAAACCCCTGAGATTTTAGAGATTATTGCTGCAATCTACAGTAGTGTGGTTGTTGCGGGAGTTTATAAAGTTTCTAGTATTAAAGTCGCTGAGGCAGCTAAGGTTATTGAAAATACGCAACGAGATTTGAATATTGCTTTTGTAAATGAATTGGCCATGATTTTTCACAAACTTGGAATTGACACTAAAGAAGTTTTGGATGCTGCAGGAACAAAATGGAATTTTTTACCTTTTAGACCGGGGCTTGTTGGTGGACATTGTATAGGTGTGGATCCTTATTATTTGACGCATAAAGCAGAAGCCATGGGGTTTCATCCGCAGGTTATTCTTGCAGGGCGTCGTGTCAATGATAATATGGGCAAATATATCGCTGAGCAAACTGTAAAACTTTTATCTCAGCAGCGGATTTGTTTGCGTGATGCTAAGGTAGGTATTTTAGGACTCACTTTTAAAGAAAACTGTTCGGATCTAAGAAATACCAAGGTTATTGATATTATTCATGAGTTGTATGATTATGGCATTCGGACTTTAGTGCATGATCCCATTGCTGATGTTGTTGAAGCCAAGCATGAGTATCAACTAGATTTGGTTGGGTTAGAAGAATTTAATAATTTGGATGCTTTGATTTTAGCAGTGGCGCATCGAGAATATCTTGAATTGCCCCTTGAGACTTTAGTGCAATGTTTAAAAGAAAAAAATACGATTATCGTTGATGTAAAGAGCGTATTAGATGCACAAAAATTGGCGAAAATGCAGATAAATTTATGGCGTTTATAACATGAAAGCGATTATTCTTGCAGGTGGTTTAGGGACGCGTTTAAGTGAAGAGACAGCTGTAAGGCCAAAGCCCATGGTGGAGATTGGTGGGCGTCCTATTCTTTGGCATATCATGAAAATTTATTCGTATTATGGAATTAATGATTTTGTTATTTGCTTAGGATATAAGGGCTACCTGGTTAAAGAGTATTTTGCTAATTATTTTTTGCATATGTCTAATGTTACTTTTGATATGCAAAATAACAAAATGGAAGTGCATAAAAATCACGCTGAGCCTTGGCGTGTCACTTTAATTGATACAGGTGATGATACTATGACTGGTGGCCGGCTTAAGAGGGCAGCGGCGTACGTCGATCATGAAGATTTCTGCTTCACTTATGGTGATGGAGTGGCTGATATCAATATTTCAGCGCTAATAGAAGTGCATAAAAAAGCGGGTCGTTTGGCGACGGTAACGGCTGTGCAACCGCCAGGAAGATTTGGCGCTATCGAGCATCAAGGTGATCAAGTTTTATCTTTTAAAGAGAAGCCTCAAGGTGATGGGGCATGGATTAATGGGGGATTTTTTGTGCTATCCCCGCGCGCGTTAGATTACATTGCTGGTGATGAGACCGTTTGGGAACAAGAGCCTATGCGTGTTCTTGCCAAGGAGCAGCAAATGAGTGCTTATTTTCATGAGGGTTTTTGGCAGCCTATGGATACTTTAAGAGATAAGCATCTTTTAGAAGAATTATGGAAATCAAGAGCCGCTCCCTGGAAGAAATGGTAGTATGCAGGCACAATTTTGGCATAATAAAAAAATTTTCTTAACGGGTCATACTGGTTTTAAGGGTGCATGGTTAAGCTTGTGGTTACAGGCCTGGGGTGCAAAAATTTGTGGTTATGCGCTGCCTCCTCAGTCTCATCCTAATTTATTTGATTTGTTGCATCTTGTTGATGATTTAGAAAATCATTTTGCTGATATTCGTGATGCGGAAAAACTTTCACGCTTGATGCAAAAATTTCAGCCGGATATTGTCATTCATATGGCAGCGCAGCCTTTGGTGCGCTATTCGTATCAACATCCGGTAGAGACTTATGCAGTCAATGTTATGGGTACGGTGAATGTTTTAGAAGCATTTAGAAATTCTTCAGCGCGGCTTTTACTTAATGTAACTACTGACAAAGTATATGAAAATAAAGAACAGGTTCATGGTTATTCAGAAGATGAGCCCTTAGGAGGATATGATCCTTATAGTAGCAGCAAGGCGTGCTCAGAATTAGTGACTGCTGCGTATCGTGCTTCTTTTTTTAATCCACGCTCATTTCAGCAGCATCATAAAGCTGTTGCTTCTGCACGTGCAGGTAATGTCATTGGTGGTGGTGATTGGTCAGAAGATCGCATCGTTCCTGATCTAATTAGAGGTTTTAGTAAGAAAATGCCTGTGTTCATTCGATATCCCCAAGCCATAAGGCCTTGGCAGCATGTCTTAGAATCTCTGAGTGGTTATATGACTTTACTTGAGCGATTATGGGCTGCTCCACAAGAATTTGCGGCAGCTTTTAATTTTGGGCCTAGCGAGCAAGATTGTATTTCTGTAGCTGATTTGACATCGCTGATGGCTAAGACTTGGGGTGAGGGCGCAATATGGCAAGCGGATTTACATGTGCAGCCCCATGAGGCTAACTTTTTAAAATTAAATACTGATAAAGCAAAAATTCAGTTAAATTGGCAGCCAGTTTGGAATGTGCAGCAAGCAATTACTGCTGTGGTTGCATGGTATAAAACTTGGCATTTGGGTCAAGACATGCGTGCATATACACTGTCACAGTTGCAAGAGTATATAAGAGATAGACATGCGTTTTGAAAAATTAGAAATCGTCCAATCTTTTTTGATTTATCCAAATGTTTTACAAGACGAACGTGGTGTTTTTGTGAAAACTTTTGAGATCAATGAGTATCTTAAAAATCATGTGCAACTAGATTTTGCTGAGGAATATTATTCTTATTCAAAGCAAAAAGTATTGCGCGGTATCCATGTTCAGCTCGATCCTTGTGCAGCTGGAAAATTAATCTATTGTATTCAAGGTGAAATTTTAGATTTTAGTATTGACTTACGTCAGGATTCTAAGAGTTATTTAACTGAGCAAGTTTTGAGTTTGAGTGCCGAGAATAAATTAATGCTTTATATTCCACCTCATGTGGGACATGGTTTTTATACCGTCTCTCAGGATGCTATTGTGGTATGTAAAGCAACTAAAAGCTATGCTCCAGATTATGAGAAAGCCATTCACTGGTCCTCATTTCAATTTCCTTGGCCAGATGCCAGTCCTATTGTTTCTTCAAAAGATCGGCAGGCTATGATGTTGAAAGAGTTTATTAGTATGTACCAAACGTGATTCAAGATGTGAAGATTTTACTTGGCGTTAAGTTTTCATTGTTTGCTCCCGTAGCATAAAGGCCATGCTGTAGGGGCGTAGCTTGCTACACTACTGTCCGGAGAAAATGGTAAGACATTCTCCCCATCCTTTGTATATGATGTTGTTGAATAACGATGGA
>JAGVKT010000026.1 GCA_020050355.1 Gammaproteobacteria bacterium
ATGTTGACTATCCTCTCCACAATTACATCCTGGTGCTTGTTTGCTCAGGTGTAACATTTTAACTTTGGTGAGGTGTAACATTACTACTTTGGTTCTACAAACTATTTAACTTTATTTACAAAACCAAGCATTTTAGCTAAACTTAAGCCCATTTTGCTGACGTAGCTCAGTTGGGTGAAGCGGGAATCGACGAAGCATGCTTCGTCCCGCTGAACGCCCGAAGCGCAAGCTTTGGGCCGGAAGAGCTTAAGGCATACATTTTTTTGCTGACGTAGCTCAGTTGGTAGAGCAACTGATTCGTAATCAGTAGGTCGGCGGTTCGATTCCGCCCGTCAGCACCAGAATTTTCAAGTGGTTGGGTTTTAAAAATATCAGTAAAAGCATGTTGGGTAGCATTTTGGGTAGCAAAAGTGAAAATAGAAAAATCGAGTGGCATTACTCCAACGGAACAATTATTAGCAGTGCTAGGTGAGCTTGCGTTTTTAAACCTTTGGAGCTTCCCAAACCTTTGTTATGCTGATGGCAAGGAAATATGTGATCTTCTAATAATATATGAAGATACTGTTATTATGTTTTCAGATAAGTCATCTAGTCTACAAGCAAATGAAAATGAAGCTTTGGCATGGACAAGGTGGCATAGATATTGTATTAAGGAAGGGTTTAGTTCTTTACATAGGGCTGAAAAATATCTAAAAAATCCTACCAACAAAATTTATCTTGACGCCAAATGTGAAAAGCTATTCCCTGGTAAGGTTAACCCAAATTCAAAGTTTATAAAAATTGTAACAACTGCAGGTTACAAATATCCTTTGCACCTTGATTCTTCAATGTCTTATCAGGATGACAGTAAGATTGGAAGCGTTGGTCTGAAAAATAGAGATGGCTATGTTCACATTATCGACCATTTTTCTTTGAATAAGGTACTCAAGCTATTTGGAACAATAGAGGATTTTAAAAAATATATTAGCATTAAAGAGAATCTTTATAGGAAAGATAAATATTCTGCGTTTTCAGAATTTGATTTTGCGGCATATATTTATCACTCTTATTGGTTAAGTGGTGAGAGCGATGGCTTAAGTGTAGGTGATCTAGATGCGCCGGACGTAGAAATGCTTGTTGTAGATGGATGGTTTGAGTTCCTTTTAGAAAATGCTGATTTTGATCCTAAACAACATGAAAAAAGCTCGCGCTGGGATTATATTATTAGAAGTATCGGAAAACAAATATTAAACGATAATATGGATGAGGTTTTAACGCTTAATAAATCTTATTCGGAGCAAGTGAAGGCGCTCGAGCGTATGGCAAAGGAAAATAGAGGTGCACGAGTTATTTTAAGTGATCAAGTAAATACATTTTTTAAAGATAAAGAATTAAGCAACCTTTCCCCTAACTCCTATAAGGCATGTATATTATCATCACCAAGCTCAGAAAACACTATATATGTATTCTTTGTCTTTGGAAGGGTAAAAGACCTTCCGAGCGATCCTATAAATTATCAAACTTATCAAATGATGAAAGGTATTGCACTAAATAATCTTATTGATAAACAAGAGCTTGAAGGCATGAAATACAAATATCTTGTAGGAATTGGCCTTGATCCCCCGGAGCATAATGGCGGATCGCAAGCCATTATTTATAAAGAAAAATATCATAAGGGTCTTTAGTCGGCGAATTGTTTAATTTAACTATTTTTAATTAGTTCAGCTAGTTTATCTTCTTCTGCATAAAAGTATGCCGTTGGTATTTTTAAAACTTTGGCAATTTTCTTAACAGTGCCAAAATCAGGTGTATGCTTCCCTGTCTCATATTGATTCATTCTAGGGCTAGCAGAGAATTGATCAATACCAGCCTTAATGCCCAGTTCTTTTTGAGAAAGGCCAGCTTCAAGACGAGCGTCCTTAATTCTTTTGGCTATTGGGCACTTTAATTGACTCATCCAGCTGCATTAAAAGATATAATGCTAAGATGATCTTAGTTTTATACTTGACACGATACTAAGGATTCCTTAGTATCCCGTAAGAGTCAAGTTTATTAAAAATTGCCCAGGAGAAAAATATGGGAGAAGTTGCCGTTTTACTTTCTAAAATTTTTGGCGCTGCTGTTGGATACGCACTGGGTATGGGCATCATTTATATTTTTTTAATATCATTAGCGGGATATATGGCTGGGGGATGGTATTTTAAGAAAAAAAGCTGTCAAATTGATCTCCTCATGAAAGTATTTGGGTGGTTAAATTTAGTGGCTTGGTTTCTGCCTATTACAGGCTATTTTATTGGCTTTGCTTCATGGAGGTTTTTTGAGAATAATAAAAATAAAACACTTAAAATTATTACAATTATTGGGATAACTTTGTCGCTAATAAATGGAGCGGCGGGCATAATCTTAAGGCAGTTAGGTTATCTTACATAACTTTAAATAGTTGAGAAGTAATAATGTTAATACTCGAAATAGCATGCGGAATAGTACTTGGGGTTATTTTTTTAAACTTTTTACCTTATTTGTCTCAGATTGTTTCTTGGGGGCTAGTTATAATAATTCCTATTGTAATTGTATTGATTGCTTGGGTTGCAATTGGTGGAGCTGCTGCAATAGGGCTTGTCTTATTTAGTGTGATCATAATAATTTTATATTCTAAAAGTGACAATAAAGAGCCTACTAACCTAAAGAGCATGGAGGGATATGAGCCTATCGATGTTAGCAAAGCCCTAGAGGAAGTAGAGAAAAAGCGATTAAATGACATTAACCAATAAGGAGTTGTTATGAAATTTTTCTTGTCTAAATATATTCAAGGAAAAGAAAGTCCAGCAAAAGCTTATTGGCTAATGTGGGCTCTTCCTTTATTTCTAGTGCAAATGGTGTTTCTTTTTATTGAAGATGCTTTTACAAATTTAAATTTACTTGCAGGCTTGGAAATATTTTTGCTATTAATAATGGGGTGTATTTTTACATATGGCCCCTTAATCGTCTGGCGATGTGCTAAAAATGCCGCAACTAAATGGGGCTATAATTTATCAAAAGGAATTAGTGCCGCATTGCCAATTTTAGCAGTTTTAAGGATGAATGCTTATCCTATGAGTAAGATTACATCTGATCTTTGTGTTTTAGTTATTTTGATGGGGATAGTATACGTAGCCTTAATTGTCTTTAAGGGTGCTTGGAAAAGTTTAGATAAAGAGAAGCTGGATTTTTGGACATTGCCAATTTTAATTTCAGCCACCTCTTTTATAGCTTGGGCTGCTACTGTAACTCATCTTTTAGGTTTATAATTAAGGTTTGTTAGTAATGTAAGAAAATCATTATGGAGTCTTTTATTTTCTAATATGGGCTCCTGCTTCATTGCTTTGTTAAATAAGCGCTTGTGCTCTGCTAGAGAAATTTTACCATTACTCATATATGTCCAGAGATTGTCAATTTTTTCATTTAACTTTAAGCCATCTGAAATCAATTCATTGAGAGACTGCTCTCTACTCATATCAAGATTAACCAAGCCATCTTTATCAATGTGGTGGCGATGGACATCAGTTAAAAGTTTTCTTGCCGAGAGCCATTCAGCAGTATAGCGACCATTTTTATAGGCATTCTTATTTCCCTTTGGAGCACCGCTGCCAAAAGCGCCACCATGCATGCGACAGCGGCGTTTACCTTTAACCATTAAGGATTTGCAAAGATATCCGGAACGGGTTTTAGCTCCACATAGGCCTTGTGGTGATTGATGTGTAGCCTTTGCATGGGGTTGTTCCTCATATTGGTTTTGAAAAGTCATTAGAGCCCCCTCTGGTATTAACATTACCAACAATAGCTTGTGCGCCAGATTCAATTTTAACCTGCTCAACACGAATGTGCTGAGTTGTTTGTTTGCCGCGGTAGGCATTTAAGCTTTCAACTAACCTCATAAAAGTTTGAGATAACTTTGAGGTGGCGTGCATGAGATGCTCCGGGTTAAATGTCATTTTCATGGCGCGTGCAGTTGCAATCATCGTCAATTCATGTACCGATGAAATTTGAGAAATTAACATAGCTTCAATTGGATCTTTTGGTTGTAAGCTTTCATAAATTGCAGTTCTTGACGGTGAGTGCGCTACTAGGGAGGCAGCAGTTTCAAGTATGCCAAGCCATTTTGAAATTTCACCATTGATTTGTTTAATTTCAGGTATGACTGGCGTTGGCGCTTCCACTTTTTTTTCTATTTTGGTTTTTATTTGTTTGCTTTTACCTTTGCTCATTATTATCTCCTTAAAGTATGTCTTTTTTGGGTTTTTTTCCTATAAATCTTTTGGCAGGGTTGGGGTCTTGCCTGAAGCTTTGATACTGTTTATCAAAAATGATTGGAATATCTCTGATTTCACCATGCCTGTTCTTTGCGCATATTAACCAGTATTCGTGCTCTAGCTCATGCGGATTATGATGTAGTAGCAAAATCAAATCGGCATCTTGCTCTATTGTGCCAGAGCCTTTTATTTCAGCCATGCTTGGTATTTCCATGTGTTGCGCTTGTCGGTTAAGTTGTGCCAGCGCAATAACAGGTATTTCTAAATCCATTGCAATTTTCTTCAAATTATTTGAAATATAACTCAGCTTCTCTACGGGGGTTTCCCCGTTACCAGATAAGTTCTGCAAATAATCAACCACCAGCATATCAAGCTGATCACGTTTTTTTAGCACGTAGGCTTTGTTATAAACGTGGTGAACATGTGCGCCAAATTTTACCTCAGCAAAAAAATGCTCCAGCTCATGCTTACTTTTTATCAACACCTCTAAATCGCGATCAGAGAGCCTTTTTGGGAAGGTTGTTAGATTGGATGCTGGAATCCTTAGGACTTGGCTATAAAGACGTCCCAGGATGGTTTTATTGTCCATTTCAGTCGAATAAAATAAAACGTTCTTCTTTTGCAACAAAGCTTGCCCAATCAGAAATAAGCCAAGGGCGCTTTTACCTACGGATGGACGTGCCGCAATTACCACAAGGTGTGAGGGACACAAACCGCTTGCAAGAGAGTCCAGGTCAGGCAGGAGTGTTTGAATTCCTAAATACTCAGATGATTGTGCGCGGATAGTTTCTAAATGAGTAATAAACTCTTGATGTTCATGTGTTAGGTCTTTAACTTCTTCAAGAGAAGGGGCTTCACTTTGTGTTTTTAGATCATCAATGGCTGCCAATATCTTGGATGAAGTATAATTTTGTTCATCGGTAAGAATTTTATTGATACCTAGTTTTAGCTGTTCAACTTTCAAAGAGTTAATAAGTGACACTAAGGAGTCACTACATGCTTGGGGCGAATGTTGCATTATCAGTGTTAAATGTTCAGAAGATTGAAAATGATCAATTAAACTTATTGCATCAAAAGGTTCACCATTACGATGCCGAGCCTGCATGGCTTCAAATACTATGCGGTTTCTGCCAGAAAAGTCATCAATGCTTAAATGCTCTATATGATAGCTTTGGCGAGTCATTAAGCCGCATAAGATGGATGATTGGAGGTGGTCAAGTTGCTTTTTCATATTTACCCTCAATTACCTTCAGCACATTATCGAATTTAATTAGGAACTCAAAATCTGCCCTCCAGCCGCGAGGATTTTGGCCGAGGAGGAAGGGTGCATCTTTGACTTTTTCAAAATACCCTTGCCACCAGCTTAAAACTCTGGCCTTGGGATAACTATTTAAGGTTGCCCTTAGGTAAGCACGTCGCTTTTGGGATAGCACTTTAATTTTTGGTAATTCAGTTAATACCTCATGATAGAGGTCAACTATATCTTGATGGTTCATTGATGGTTCTATGATGGTTTGGGTATCATCCTGCAATTTAGTACATGGCATATTGATAGGTTGTTGTACTAATATGCTATCTTGCTCGGTGCAACCTTGCATATTGCTAGCTTGCATATTGATATTTAGGTGCAATTTATAAGTATTAAACCAGCGATGACCTCTAGGGCTTTGTGACATTTTTTTACTTAATAATCCTAATGCCTCCAATTTCTTTGTTGCACGCATTACAGTGGCTTTGCTCATACCTGTTTCAAAAGCTAAAGTTTCAACACTTGGCCAAGCAGTGTCTTTATCATTGGCATGATTAGCCAATGCTGTTAATACGGGTTTTTGAGGGCTTTTAAGATTTTGTTCATATGCCCAGTTAAGTGCTTCATTCGACATTGGGCTCTACCAACCAGTTAAACATTTGTTTCTTTATTAAAAACCTAAAAGGGGCGGTAGGGTTCTCAGCATTAAAGGTATCAAAAAATGTTACCCAATGTTGATGGCTGAGCTTATCAAGAATCTCAATTACCTGTTCAAGGGCTAATTTAGTCTGCGTCAATAAATCTTTTAAATCAGCTTCGCCATGGCCATTAGGGTGAGAGTTTTCTAACAAATACCTAGCTACCTTTGCATCAGGATAATTATGTAGGAAAAGATTGTCTTTCATCTTGACGACCTCCTACATTAATACGAGCCTGGCTTTTTTTGTTTTCGATCCAATCAGAAACCTCTGATAACGCCCATCCTACGGCATGATGGCCAATGCTAAAACGTTTTGGGAATAAGCCTTCTTTTTCTTTGCGCCAAATGGTAACCTCACTCAGGCCGGTAAGGTTTTTTAATTCTTTTAAGCGGATAATTCTGTCTGATGTCATTTAAGCTCCTTGCATGTGATTTTATGAAAGTAAGCTTATTATCTGAATGAATAAGGCTATAAGCACGGTAATAAGAAGTTAAAAAAATACCATAGCTATCGGTATTTGAATTTACCCTGATTAATTTTAGTAATTATTTTCTGAATGCGCTTGCCAAAGCCAGTGCTGTTAATTGATGCCTTAACAGAGCGATGTAGGCTTTCATCAAAATCTTCCAGATAGAAATCTACAAATATTTCCACTACCGCCTTGCAGAACTCAAAAAAATCACCGGAATACTCATTATCACGAGAAAAAAAGTTTTCTTCAGGTTTCTTACCAGAATATTTAAAATAGTAAGGGGTAATGATTTCCAAAATAAGGGTTAAAGATTGTATACCCCTGTTTGTTTTCTTTGGGACTATCTCTTTTATTTTTTTCTTTCCGTCTCTAGCGTGGGTAGCTAAGGATTTAAATGCGTGTTTATAATAGAGAGCATCATGATAAGCTTTTTTTACTGAATCCCTGCGTTGCGGTTCTATTATTTTATAGCTGTGGGTATACTGGTTTAGCAGTGATAATTCTTCAGTAAAATCTTTTGCCTGAATGCTTAATTTATCAAATTCCTTAGATAGCTTTTCTGCTTTTATAGCAATTGCCGTGAAAATATCTTTATAATCATTTTGTCCTGGTGAGTTCTCAAATAATTGGAATGACGCAGTCCAAAAACCGCCAATAGCATCTGATAAAAAATGCCATGCAAAATTTTCAACTTCATCATTTGGAACATTTAACTTAAATTGAGTTATTAATTCTTTTGCTTTTAAAATAGTAAAATCTTTATTTGATAAAATTTTGTCAGGGTCTGTCAAAGCCCAATCAATTCTTGATAGGGGTACTGCTGTTTTGTTTTTATAATTAATTTTTTTGGTCATCAGAAACTCCTAAGTTTGGCAAGCTTGAGGTTAAATATTCGCCCCATGAGTGAAGTGCTTCCCGTTTTTCTTTTTCATATGTATGACGGTCATAAATAGCAGTAACGGAGCGCTCAACATGGTTAAGTATTTTGCTTACAACAAGTCTTGATATCCCCAGCGCTGTCATATGGCTCGCCGCCGTCCGTCTTAAATCATGTGGTGTAAAAGCTTTTGCGGTTTCAAATTTTTGCATGTTTTTTCTAAGTGCTTGATCAACTGCAGTTGAACGAATGTGAGTTTTGCCTCTTGGTGAGGGAAAGAGCCAGTTTGATTTGCCCGATAATGCTTTAATTTCTTTAAGGGTGGTTATGGCCAAATCAGAGAGCGGGACTAAATGTGAATTGCCATTTTTAGACTTATGAGCAGGGATAATCCAGCGCTTGTTATGCAGGTCAAGCTCCTCCCATTCTGCCGTGATAATCTCGCCTTTACGTTGTGCTGTGATTAATTGTAATTTTAGCGCCAGCCTTACTAGCTCGGACATATTTGCATTAGCGAGTTGACTCAGGAAGACTTTAATTTCGCTCTCGTTAAGTAATCTATCTCGTCTATTTTCTTTGGTAGGAGCTTTGACGCCATAGCAGGGGGTAATTTCAATAATGTCGCGTTCAACAGCAAAGTTAAACATACGTCGTACAACGGCAAATAAACGATTAGCCGCAATAGCAGAGCCACGATTTAAAACATTATCAAGCAAACAGATAATATCGCGCTTCTTAATATCACGGGCTTTGTAATTGCCTAAAACGGGAAGCACGTCCTTAAGAAGCATGCGCTCGTCTTCTTTCCACGATCTTTTACGCTGCTTTGACCATTTTTCTAAGTATTCATGGATAAGTTCTTTAACGGTAAGTGATGACCTGTGGTCTTTATTGTGAGTAACAAGTACATCACCTGGGTCAATACCCTTTTGAAGGTCGGAGAGGGATTTTCCATGAGCAGCATGTGCATCGGCAACACTTATTCCTGGATATTTCCCAAAAGTAATGCGTCGAGGTCTGCTCTGATAATGGTAAACAAAAATCCAAGACTTCGTGCCAGTGGGAGACACACGAACTCCAAAACCATTACCTTCCCAAACTTCATAGCGAACTTCTTTAGGCTTTAGGTTCTTTATTTGTCGATCAGTAAATTTGGTAATCTTAGCCACAATCTTCTCCTGGGTAGCGCACTGGGTAGCACAATTTTAGTGCGAGTAGATGAATGAGGTTGAAAACTTATGAAAGAAAGTATATGCTTGAAATTAAGAATTATCAATGAAGTTACGGTGATAATGGTAATTTGTAGAAATGTGGTGAAAGTGGATAAAAACACTATATCTACCGATTCGTAATCAGTAGGTCGGCGGTTCGATTCCGCCCGTCAGCACCATTATTTCATGTTAATACAGCAACTTTTAAAAATCGGTTTTAGCAAAAAAAACTAAAGATTCTTATCTAGATATATCTAAAGATTCTGTTTTTCCCTCAGGCCCAAAATTTCCCATGATGATTGGCCTAAACCGATCTGGAAAACTGCCTATACCCGGTTGAACATGATCTGAAAAACTTGAAGTCGCTGCTATGTGAGCAATATGCCTTTCTTCAGCGCTGGTTGCTGTTACTTCTACGAAGTCAGGTATTGGCTGAGACGCACTCGTATTCTCTACTGGGGCTGGCGCAACAGCTCTATTCCTTCTACGATAGCACTGCAAGCACACTCCTATCATTACTACACTGGATAAGATTCCTGCTCCTAAGGCCAACGATTGTAACAAGGTAAAATGATTTTCAGCGTGACCCGAGTAACTTGGCATATTTTTATCCTCAAGATTTATTAACATCCTTAATAAACCAAACTAACCCACAAAATTCCCAAACGTGGTTTGACTCCCACTCACATCGACATTGGTTTCAGAAAAATTATTATCCACATCAAGAATTGTTAATGTCGTCCCACTGTTATTGGTGACATATATTTTACTGCCATCCGGCGTTATCGAAATACCCAATGGCGCTGCACCGATATCACTCACTATACTCTGTATAGCATTAGTTGCGGCGTTGATTACCACCAATGAACCGTCAAGCTCACTGGTCACATAAGCGCGTGAGCCGTCTGGACTAAAAACAATAAAACCTGTTCCTCCATTGGTGATTGTACTTGTAACTGTATCTGTGCTGGTATCAATCACTGAAACAGTATCATCAGTATTGTTTGCCACATAGGCTTTGGTGCCGCTTGGATTAAATGCGACGCCAAGTGGAACTGCGCCTACATTAATAGACCCAGTAATAGTATTATTTGCTGTATTAATTACAGTTACTGTGTTACCTAATAAATTAGTTACATAAACTTTATTACCATCAGGGGATACCGCAACGCCTACTGGCAAAGTAAATCCTCCGCTAATCGTTGTAGTTACTACATTGGTTTGAAGGTTCACTACTGAAACATTGTTGCTACCCTCATTAGCGACATAAGCAGTGTTACCATCTGGCGTTATGGCAATACCTGCAGGTGTTGTTCCTACTGAAATCGAAGCAGTGATGGTGGGCACTGCTCCTGAAACGTCAACTACTTTCAAACTTTGATCGCCTTGATTAGCAACGTACAAAGTTTCGCCATCAGCAGATAAAGCTACGCCACTAGGAATTAATATTCCAAAAGAAAAACCTGGTCCTGGCGTACCTACGCTATTATTGCTTACTTCTACAGGTAAAATTTGGTTGATATATGCGCCACTCCTCATCCCCATATAAGCCCGCAAAGCGTGATTTATGGCGACTACTGTTATCGTCAAAATATTTTCTTGGGTGCTCTGAGAACATAATCTACTATTAAAAAAGCATACGCTTGGCCTAACAATAAAAGTACTGGGCTGATTCGCCCCCTGAATGACTACTCCAAAAGTACATTGACCGCCACTTGCTAACGTAGCGCCAGCACAATTATTTGCTGTGAGGCTAATACCGCCTGCTTGTCCAGTGGTACCGCTTGTAGGATTTATGCTAATTTGGTTAACTGCTGCGTTTGCATTATTGGTTACGGTGTAAGTTACTGTAGTTTGACTATCAGAACGTACTGTGGCCTGAGTAGCACTTGGAGCAATAGTTAATATGGGTCCGCCATAAGTTACTCCTGTAAACAATAGCGCTATGAGTAAAAAATATTTTTTCATGGTTGCTCCTCTAAAATTGTAGCGCCAAACCTAAACTTATCACGTTATTTCCTAATACCGGCACACTTAAACGATTACCGGTTGACTGTCCTACAACGGGACCTAATGAAGCCTTACCAAAATTTAAATATCGATAATCGAGCGAAGTTAAGAGTTGTACATGTTGTGCGCTGGTATATAAAACACGCTGTATTCCAAGTCCTAATTCATATGCACATGTGTAATTGGTAGCGCTTTGAAAAGTACTAGGTGCAGTTTGCGCACCTCCATTAGGATTGGTTGGATACTCTTGATAGTTGCTTGAGCGGTTAATCCCTAAGCCTAACCCGCCCAGCACGTAAGGTTGCCAAGTTGTTTGCGTATAGATCAGACGTGGTTCAAATAAAATACCATAAGAATGATTATTAAAAGAATAATTTAATGTATCAAAAGTACCGCCATTAACAAAGGGATGCTCCGTACCACTTAAGGTATTATAATTTACCGAATAACCAGTTACGCCAAAACCTACAGCCAATGAGGGTAAGACAGCGAAAGGTTGCGTAAAAATATACTCAGCACCGACGCCAAACATTGGATTGTGTGAATAACCATTGGTACTGTCATATTGATTGGTATAGGGAGAAATATCTACAGTTTGATTATTACTCAACCAAGTAACACTCAGACCGCCTAATACATGAACATTTATTACGTTGGTATTGCCAGCATATAAAGTTGAGACAAAAAGGATATTTACGACGCTTAATAATTTTTTATACCGCATTATTATCATTATTAAATTTTTGCCTATTATTATGACAAAATCTCGCGAAGTCAATGATGAATTCCATAGCTATAATTATGAAGCAAACAGTGAGAAATAGAAAAGCAGCTTGCTTTTTTTGATTTAAAAATATACAATTCCTATAGAAACAATCGTAAAAATTTTTTAATCAAACTAATTTACAATTTTTATAAAAAATTGTATTATATGCAATATTTTAATTATTTTATGATAATATTATGGCAGCAGCAGCACTTACTTCAATGTCTATGCCTAGAAGAGGCTCTCCTCATTTGGCAACGACCTCTTCTATCTGGCCAGAGTTTTTATCTAGCCCCCGCCTACCATTTGGCGGCTTAACAGCTCTCTTTCCAAAGCCTAACTGGACACAATTTTATAATTATGTTTTACCAACCTTACTTGCTGGGCTCTCCCCAGTGCTGAGCGGATTAGGGGCGCAGCTTATGTTTGCTCAGCTTGATGCTACTGCAACTGGTGTGCGCAACATGCTCACAAGCCTCATTCCATTAGGAACAATAGGCTTAGAACCTTTATTTTCTAACATCCTCAGACATCGTGATGACACTTCAAATTATAGACCTGAATTAATCGGTGTCAGCTTTCGCGGCAGCTTGGCTCTTGCTATAGTTTGCTGCCTGTTTAGTTATATTCTATTTGCAACAGCTCCTTTGAGCTTAAATGCGTTAAACCGTGCCACCAATAATCAGCTTTTAGGACCTACGACTATCACTGACGTTCAACACGCACTTACCTATGATTATCTTAATGCACCGCTCTCTGCTTATGCTGACATTAGTATTATTTTATTTTATCAGAGTCGAAACCTAAAAATCGCAGCGCTTATTACACTACTCTATGAAACATTTTATTTAACCACTGCTTATATTCTTATTAATCAACTCCAGTTTGGTATTACTAGTACTTCTTTAAGTGAATTTATCTCGGCATTGCTTATTCTTCCGGTTATTATAGGCTTTCAATTGAAGTTGTCTGAGTTTCAATCATATCGCTTATTCACACACGATTTAGCAGACCCTATCCAATGGGGTAATTTTGTAGACCAAATTAAAAAATACATGAATTTAAGTTTTATCACTTGGGTTGCAGAGGTAGTGAATAATTTTGCTGCAACCTACGTAGGCATAAGATTCAGCCCCCCTGGTTTGATTGGTGGACTTAGTGTAGCTGCTGGTGCTGCAGAAAACATCACGGATACCATCACTAGCGTAGCCTCTCCGCATATTGCCGAAACTAGCGGTCATGATAGAGAAGCAATGATTCGTAGACAATTTATTTATGCCATGATTCCTAATTTTATTACTTTTGGCATTAGCATATTTTTTGCACCACAATTATCTAATTTACTTGGTGGCTCTTCTGCTAGCGACATGTCTGATTCTCAACTACGAGCTTTTGTTACTTTATTTATGGGTGGCAGTTTGATCGTTGGCAGCCTTCTTGATGTTGCTTATCAGACTAATATTGATCGCTCCGACACGTTTATACCGGCCATAATTGTTACTGCCCTACCTGGAGCACTCATAGGACTCTGTCATGCATTTGAGGCTATACTTGGCAATGGAGATAATAGGATTGGTTGCTTTGCACAACTGATCTCTTTGAGCTTGGCGCTTATCGCACTATGGGTACGCAATTGTTATACAGCTCGGGCTGAACCTACGCACGAAGCTACTCAATCTACTGCTGCTGCAGCCGCCGGAGACGCGTTCACTTTTTACTCTCGCCAAGCTTGGCGGAGAACCGCACTGAACAGAAGCCATTCTAGCATCCTTTCTATAGCGTCCCCCCCTCTTCCTTTGGCAGCACCTGCTACAGATGATGGATCACTTCCTGCCTCGGATATGGGATATGTCTACACAGCTTTAGATGGCGGCGACTCTCACCTCTCCTACGACCGTATCGCGGGCGCTCGTGTCGTCACTAGCGATAAACGGTCTTATATATTACCACCACCACCATAGGCAAGCACATTATTAAGTATACAAGACCCTGAAAATGCTTTAAAATGGATTTGTAAGTTAATTTCTTGCCTAGAATTTTTCGCTCTTTATTGGTAGTTCAAAAAATATTTATTTTTTATTGTCTCGTTGAACGGCACTTGTATTTATTAAATTTCATAACAAGGAGGCTTTATGACGGACCTTACTTTCGTACCTTCACGGCCTTTAACGATTGGTACAGAATTAGAATGGCAATTGCTTGATCCAGCTACGGGCAAACTTAGTAATTCTTCGATTGAATTATTAGATCATGTGCATCAAAAAGATGATGCACTTGCTGAACAAATTATTCCTGAAGGCGTTCAAAACACCATAGAAGTAAACTCTACTGTACATGAATCGGTAACTTTATTGCTTGAAGAGCTTTATGCTTTACGCGATCGACTGCAGATCTCTTTAAGCGCTTTAAATCTAGCGCTTGCTGGCAGCGGCACCCATCCTTTTGAAGCATGGACTAAACGTGAAGTCTTTCCTAAAACGCGCTATTTAAAATTGCATAAACAATATGGTTTTTTGTTTAAACGTTTTGCGGTTTTTGGACAACATATTCATATTGGCTGCAGCACCGCACAAGATATGCTTTATTTGATTCATGCCTTAGCGCGTTATATTCCACACTTTATTGCCTTGAGCGCAGCCTCACCTTTTTATGCAGGTGTTGATACTTTTTTTGAATCGAGCCGTTTGACCATGGTCGATTCGTTTCCTACCAGTGGCGCTATGCCTTTTATTCAGGACTGGAGTAAATTCCAAGAATATTATGAACAACTGCGTAGCTTTAAATTGATTGAAAGTCTTAAAGAGCTCTATTGGGATATTCGGCCACACCCTAATTTTGGCACTGTGGAAATTCGTGTTTTTGATTCTCCTCTTAGCTTACGCAAGGCTGCCACCTTGGTAGCATACACTCAAGCGCTCTCTGCTTATTTACTTGATACGCGACCATCGTTGCATCCTTCGCTTTACCTACCTTATAACTATAATCGCTTTTCTGCATTACGTTATGGATTTAATGCGATGCTGGTAGATTTTAATAGCGACACCCCCAAGCCATTGCTGGAAGATTTATTGCTTACTTTTGCGCAAATCAAACCTTATGCACAAAAACTGGGAAGTTTAAATCTCTTGGAAGCGTTAGAAATAGAGTGCCGTCAAGGCATAAATGATGCTCAAAAATTACGGGATTTTTATAAAAAAGAAGGAAACTTTGGGGCAATGATGAAGTATGCCATTAAGGCCTGGCAACAATCTTGATTAATAATAACATACGTCGCTAATCTCAGTAGAAATCTCAATAGGCGCATGATAATGCTTATTCGGCAAGCGTTCAATCACTTGAATGATCGGCAGGGGTGCGCCGTTCTTTTGTGCGCACTCAAGCAAACCTTTTCTGGTTACTGGATATTCTATTCCTTTAAGTGCGTAAACAACTTCTAGCGGATTGGTGGCATTTTTCATATGCTTTCTCCTTTACGATATCACCATTATTTTTTTATAGCGCCAAAATTTGTAAAAATGCTAAGCCATATTCTCAGTTTATCTTTATTTACCTATCTCTCGCAATCGCTTTTTTTTAACTAACTCATAAATCTCAAATTTTATTTTTTTCGGTGTTTTGTACTTTTATTATTGACAATAAATTGACACTATTTCTGAAACGTTTTATGATGGCTTGGCCTTTAATTATTCCGGAGATTTGTTTTTATGAAGCATTCTTGGTTAAAAGTTACGACCCTTGCGCTTACTTTAAGCGCGATAAATTTTTCATACGCTGGTTTCTTTGGTGGACCTACTTTAAACACTGACACTGATAAAGTGAGTTATTCTATTGGCTATGACATCGGCAATAATTTTAAATCCCAAAATATTAATATTGAGACTGATCAATTCGAAGCTGGACTTAAAGATGGCTTAAATGGTAAAACTCCAGCGATGAGCCCTGAACAGATGCAAACTACTTTAATGAATTTCCAAAAACAGATGATGCAAAAATCGATGCAACAACAACAAGAAGTTGCTACAAAAAATTTAGCAGCGAGCCAAGCGTATCTACAAAAGATCGCTGCACAACCAGGTGTGCAACAACTAGCTCCTGGGCTTTATTATAAAGTGATCACCGCTGGAACAGGCAAAATGCCTAGCGCTAAAGATATAGTCACCGTTAATTATGAAGGGACACTTCCTGACGGTACTTTGTTCGATAGCTCTTATAAACGCAACCAACCTGCGACTTTTCAGGTCAATCAAGTTATTCCTGGCTGGAGCAAAACTTTACCACACATGCGTGTAGGTTCTACTTGGATGGTATATATGGCTCCTGATTTGGCTTACGGCACTTATGCACCGCCACAAATAGGTCCTAATCAAGCATTAACATTTAAAATTGAATTACTTTCTATTGGCAAACCCTCGGGAAAGTAAATTTTTAAATATTCTAAAAGTCCTCGTCTGAGGACTTTTTTATTGACCAGAGGTTAGATGATGCGCATTAAAACTTTTACTCTGAGTATTTTAGCAAGTATTATTTTAAGCTGTAGCCTCACCACCGCTGGATTTATGTGGTGGCTTAATGGCATTAAGAATCAACCTATCAATCTCATTAATCAAATCACTCATGGCAATGCAATTATTCTTAATCAATTTAATGCTGTTGCGAACTTGCAAGGATTTGTGGTGCAATCGAGCCATGATCACAATCAATCTATTATTTATGCGGATACCCAAGGGCGCTATCTTGTTTTAGGAACGATCGTGGGCGCTGATGGTCGTAATATTTCTGAGCAAAATTATCAACAATACATTGCGCCACAATCCGCTAATGTTGCTTTTAATTATATTGGATCTACGGCATGGATTCAGCAAGGTAGCAATGATGCGCCCCATCAAATGTATGTCATCATTGATCCTAATTGTATTTATTGCCATCGACTTTATGAAAGCCTACAACCCTTTATTGAGAGTGGGCAGCTCGCAGTGCGTTGGCTTCCTGTGGCTTTTTTAAAAAATACCAGCATTGGTAGAGCTTATGCGTTATTGAGTAGCGCAAATCCTTTGCAAACTTTAGCGCAGAATGAAAAAAATTTTGATGAAGCTTCTGAAAATGGCGGCGTACCTCCACTTAATAATCCTTCAGCTTTAGTACAACAACAATTGCAAAATAATATGGCGTTCTTAACTGAGGCAGAAATTAATGCCACACCCGCGCTATTATATCGAACCGTTAATGGCAATGCCCGGCTAGATATGGGCATGATTGATCCTACAAAATTAAAAGATTTAATTAGCAATGTAGGTAAAAGTTTTTAGCTGTATATATGCGAATCAAAAGTCGGAATTTTTACAAAAAGCGTTCAAGCTTTCACTGTTTGTCCCAAAAAAGAAGGCCATGCTGTAGGGGCGTAGCTTGCTGCGCCCGGTAACTGTGGGGCTTCAAAGTTCATAAGCAATGATGATTTTTTATTAAAAAATCCTTGCTTTTTAATGTTAATGATTCTGCCACACCGGGCGTAGCAAGCTACACTACTGTCCGGAGAAAATGGTAAGACGTTCTCCCCATCCTTTGTATATGATGTTGTTGAATAACGATGGA
>JAGVKT010000043.1 GCA_020050355.1 Gammaproteobacteria bacterium
ATTATAGTAAAATTGCCAACACTCTAGCTCATTCCGGAGTTTCTCAAAGTCTGTCAGATCAGCAATAGCATAAAATTCCTCTAAATCTGTTTTTTGGGAACGCTCTACCTTGCCATTAAGATGCGGTGAAGCAGGCTTTACGGGTCTAAATTTGATGCCATACTCCATAAATTTCTTTTGTACTTCCATGGCAAAAAATTCACGTCCTCTATCTGACTGAATGCGCTGAATTGGAAATGGAAACTGCTCAACCATCTTCTCTTTTCTTTAAGTACTAATGAGCAGCGCACTGTGATTTTAGCAATTGCGAATTATAGAGGGTAATTAGCTGAAAGCATAAAAGTCCCTGATCCTGCTCCAAGATATATATTGCCAATAGTATCTACGAATAAGCCATATATAGGTACATTGGGGAAGCCTGCGCTGGGTAACTCAACCCATTGAGAGCCCCCTGAAGTAAGTTTATAAGCCCCTAAGCCACTTGCTACAGCATAGAGATTTCCGCTAGTATCAGTAGCTATTGCTGTGATATCCCCAGCGCTTATAAGGTGGTTATTGTGCATATATATTCCCCAAGCTGGTAAGCCGTTACTTATTGAGGTCCAAGTATCCTCACCTGGAGAGAGTTTATATACCCCATTAGCCGTTGCTACGTAAAAAGTATTATCCTTTGTAACTGCTAAACCATGAACTAAAATTTTACTAGCAGAGACAGCGGGTAAGCCTTGATTAACAGCAACCCAGCTTTGTTGACCATTGGGTATTTTGAATATTCCACCGCCCGCTACTGCATAAATATTATTAAATTCATCAACTAGCAGTTGATCAATTTCGGGGTTTGAAGGGTTTTCAACGGGAAGAGAAATCCATTGCTTCGAGCTTTGTGGTAGTTTAAACCCTCCACCTAGTGTTCCTGCAAATAAATTACCTACATGATCCACAGCTAAAGCAATAATTATAGTACCATTAGTCGGTAAACCGGTAATGGCCTGCTTCAGCCATTGAGCTTGACCCTTTGGTAATTCGTAAATGACCAAAGGAGCAGGTGGTGTAGGGAGTGTCCCAGTTTTCATATATTGTAACATAAGCTGAGCTTGATCTTGTGCTTGAGCAGACATAGGCCCTCCAGCTGCAAATAAATCTCCTTCGCTATCGATAGTTAATGCAGTAGCACCCCTTAACTCTAATTCAGAACCATAATTTGCTAAATTCCAGGTTTGCCCGGCATCATTACTTTTTACGATACCAGCATTTGTACTTTCATACACCGTATTGTTTACCTCAGCAAATCCACCCATAAATGCGTAAGGACTTGTGTGTTGCCAAGAAGAGGTGCCAGCGTTTGCTGTGATGCATATAAAAACAGATAGTATCCAGAATTTTTTTTTAACCATTTACCTCTCCTTATTTATAAATCTCAAATTACTTCCCAATACCCACCTTTATCAGCTCCGACACGCCGCAAGCGCTTTTGAACCTTAAGCTTATCAATCTGCTTATAATAGCCCGACTCGAAAGTTTTAATACTTTAGCAACTTCAGGAATGGTCATGGCATTATTTTCTCTTAATAATGCCAAAATACGATCCTCCGTTTTCAACGAACTTTCTTTCATAGAATTAAAAATTGCATCCAACATAAATTCAACAAAAGGCGTAGCACTCCCAACCTCATTAGCATCCCCCAGCGACTTAAAACCAATGTCTGCCATAAACGCCCCATGCGACCATTGCCATCAACAAATGGATGAATAAATTCAAATTCATAATGAAAAATACAACTAACAATTAAAGGATGTAAGTCTGTATGCTCTAACCAACTTAACAAATCACTCATTAAAGTTGCTACAGGATTTGCAGACGGTGCCATATGCACTAATTTTTTACCGCGATAAATACCGACGCTGCCTTCACGAAAACATCCTGGCACATCAATTAATCCTTTCATTAAATTAAATAGAAACAGCGTGCATAGATACCCAACAATTTTTTAATATCCTTTTATCCTTCATTTTAATTTTTTAAATATCAATCATCCCCTACTAACTCAAAGCCCTGCTCCTCACACCATTCTAATGCAAATTGCTTGTGTCTTTCTTCACGAAACTGGAACCAATTGCTCTCCAGCCCTAAATCCTTAACCATATTCTTAAAGCGCCTAAAAACCCCCTTGCCTTGCAAAGCAAGTTCTAGCTTTTCCTGCTGATGTTGATTTTGTAGGCTAAAAATAAAATCTTCCATGATCTTGTATTCATCCGCGGTACTCGGTGAAGAGAATGGCTGATAACAATCAGGATTAGCTAGATAATCTTTAGCCCATGCCACTTCTTCTTTTTGCCAATCTGCATAATGACTTTCATTATCTTCTACGAGATTTAAAATCTCTTGAGTAATGAAGTAAACCTCACCGGTTTTTAAATTTATCACAACTTCATTTTCATCATTGCTATATTCAATTGCCTCAATTAATTGGGATAATTTTACTTTTGTCATTTTAATTCCTTTCATTTTCCTTATTATTAGTCTTGCCTAATTACCTTACATTTATCCATAAATTCTCTCAATGTATTACTAAGTTTGCCGCGCTGCCACGACATAAGCTGCGCTTTACCACATGCAAGCATCAATCTATATTGCGCTAATACTTCATAAACAAACCACAATATTTGCGCTGTTGTAAAAATATCTAATAAACTCTCTCGGGCCTCAAAATTACTATAATTTTTAAGGCCTGCATTCATGAGTCGCAAATATCGCTCATCATCCTCTGCCAATCCATGGTGTTTCTTTATCTGTCGCATACAACCTACTAATGAAAAAAACGGGTGCGAAATTACTATTTCGCCTAAATCAATGATCGTAATTTTTTTTGATATATTATCTACGAGTATATTATTGTCATGAAAATCACATTGGACAAGCGTTTGCTTGATAGAATATTTTGATAATTTTTTACATAAAGCAGACACTGTTGGAAGCAGCGCCTCCAATTCGTTAATTTCTACCTCTAACAAGCCATCCTCTATCAATATGTCTTTTTGTGACAGTAAATGTTTATATAAATCTGGTAATTTATCTAAACGCCAATCGGGAACACCCATCTCAATAAAAATGTTGATATGATTCACAATCGCTAACTGCATCAAGGTGAATTGATCAATCGCGTTGCATAACAATTTTGTATCAAATTGTTGCTTCAGAATTTCTCGTAATGGCCGGCCTGCATCTTTCATTAAAAAACAATTTAATTCTGTATTCTGTGCAATAACTTCCGGGACAGGCGCATGAAATTGATTATGCAAGAGCTTAGTAATAGCAGCCTCTAATGCAAGCAATTTTGGTGTACATTTCAAATAAATGTAGCCCTTTGATGTTGCAAAGCGGGCTACATAAGACCAAGGGGTGTCCTGTACTTTTTCTGGAAAGCTGCTGTTAAGTGCATACCCATGGGATGATAGGTACTCGCAAGCCCATTCAATAACGCTTTCATGCAGATTACCATTTCCGACCATACACTCAGGTATCATAATTTTTTATATCCCAAGCTATAAAAATTTACTACACTTTAGCTAGGGGCGCTCCCTCAACTGACTTAAGTTCATCTTTTAAGTGCATCAAAAATGCAGCAACTACTTCTGTTACAATAATATCGTGATTCTTAATAAGCGTATCGGCTGATAAACTATATTTTTCAAGTAAAACTGTTCCTTCAAAATTAATTGGCCGAAGCTCTATATGCGCGCTAATGCTCTCTGCCAAATCTTCGACCAAAATGTCAAAATGCTCATCTTCTAATTTATCGGCATCTAATCCTTTTGTTTTCAGACTAGATGACAGAGCCGATATTGCGCGTAGATATTGCTGGCCTTCGCCATTTTTAAAATTTGATAAAGATAAATGCATATACACATACAAAGCATGCGCTAAAGGATTTTGTTCTAACAAATCTTTATCTTTCCGTGCTTTATAAAAACATACACAGTAAATACAAATTAAAAATATAATTGCACCTAGAGTGCATGAAATCCCAATAATTGCTGAGGAACTATTTCCATGAGTATTTGTACTTGTGGTGTTATGCATGTTAAATCCTAATACTTGGTTTATCTTTTAAGGGCACCTCGAAAAACTGATAGATACTGTTAGTACAATGGGTAAAAATTACTCCTCATAAAAATATTATAATACATGAATGGTTACTTAATGACTAGTGGCGTCGCCCATTTTTAAGTATGCTATAATTTGGCAGTCACTTTTGGTTAGGTCGCATGAATTTACAAAATACTTATATCGGTTTTGATTGGGATGGCACCTTAGAACTTTTTGATCTTAAACCTTCTTTTGCACTTATTGAATTATTTAAAAAATTACAACAGTGCGGCGCGCAACTTTTTTTAGCTTCGGGTAAAACTTGTATTTCGCTTGAAGCTGCGAGTCGAAACATTATCGAGCCGTTTATGTTTGCTGGTGAAAGTGGCGGACATATTCGTATTCCGAGCCAGGCCTTTGAAAAATATGCAGAAGCGAGTGCCGATCTAAAACGTTTTATTGAGCTTGTTAAAAATTATGAATTACCACCTAATACTGCACAAACTTTTTTAAAAGCAACCATTTGGTCACGCATGTTTGGTGCGCATGCGCTTGAAGCTGCTTCTATACTTGAGCGCATCATTAAAACGCATCAGCTTGCGCTTGATGTTTTTCCTCATCCAGAAATTGATGGTGCGGTTGATGTTGTACCTCATAATTTGACTAAGGCTAATGTACTCAATTTTATTCCTACCGATGCTAAAATTTATTATTTTGGTGATGGGCTGAATGATTTGGCTTTATTAAAACAAGAGCGCGTTTTTCCTTGCACCTTAGTTAATGCTCATGAACAAGTAAAAGCTCTGGTTAAAAAACGTCAAGGTAAGATTGCAACGCAACCTGCTTGTTTGGGTGTGCATGAATTATTATTAGAACTTTTTTTATAATTTTACGGCCATCATCATGCATAAAATCATGATATTGATAATCGAAAAACTAAACATCTTGCGCGCCCACGCTTTATCATTCTGGGTATTAAAATCATAGAGCCCTATGCCGAGCCATGCCAAACCTAACGCCGCAGCGGTAAATAAATAAACCCAACCTGCATAGCCAAAAAAACTAGGCAGCGCCGCTGTTATAGTAAAAGCTACAATATAAATCAGCATACTGATTTTAGTATAACGAATATTTTTTATTAACGGCAAAATAGGGATTTTTGCTCTAGTAAAATCTTTTACTCTATAAATAGAGATTGCGTAAAAATGTGGCATTTGCCAAAAAAATAAAATTAAAAATAATAAGATAGCACCGAGGTCAAAACGCTGGGTAACCGCACAATAACCCACCACTGGTGGGACTGCGCCAGCTATGCCACCTAAGGTAGTACCTAAAGTTGATTTACGCTTCCAACCTATACTATAAATAACGACATAAATAAACCAACCGACAAAAGCAATGCTTAAGGTTAAAAGATTTGTTTGCCAATATAATATTAAAAAACCACTTATGCCTAAAATGGTACCGTAGAGCAAAGCCACCTTTAAGGACATTAAGCCTTTTACCAATACACGATTCTTCGTGCGCTCCATGAGTTGATCAATATCGCGATCAATATAATTATTAAACACACAGCCTGAGGCGATTACCAAGGTCATTCCTATTAATGTCGCAATGAAGAGTACAAAATTAAAATAACCCTGGGTGCCTAAAAAAAATCCGCCACAAAGCGTGATGAGGTTTCCAAAAATGATTCCTGGCTTGGTGATTGAAAAAAATTGCTTTCCAATCAATTAATGCACCATGTAATAATTAAGATTATACATGATCCATAATGAACCCGTAACGAGAATAAAAATTACAATGATGGTAAAAACCAAAGCAATCCAATTCCAGCTGCGGCTGTCTGAAGGCGTGTTTAAACGCAAGAAACAAGTGATTTGCACAATTAATTGCGTTATACCTAAAGCTGCAATCACGATATATAAAGACTGCTCTACTAATATTCTTTCTTGTACTAAGTGATAGGCAAATAGCGTTAAGGCAATACATGCAAGCCATCCTAAAATATACAATGCCAATTTTTTTGTGGATTTTTTATGTTGCATAGCTGTATTTACAAGGCTTTGATCTGACATTTTAGATTACTCCCATTAAGTAAACGATGGTAAAGATCGCCACCCAAATGATATTTAAAAAATCCCAAAATAAACCTAAACAAGCCAAACGTGTCTGCATCATTGGGGTAATATTTTGCATTAATAATTGCATCATTAAAATAATAATCCACACCAAACCGATAGCTACATGAAGACCATGAATCCCTACTAAACTAAAGTATGCTGATAAAAAAGCACTGGTTTTCCAAGTACTGCCATTTGCTATGAGCTGCATGAATTGGCAAGATTCTATTGCTAAAAAACCTAAACCTAATAAAAAAGTACAGCCTAACCAAAATAAAATAAGCCCACGACTTTTTTTATCCATGCCAATAAGACTAAAGCCATAGGTCATGCCACTTGTTATCAGCAGTAAAGATTGCATGAGCACATAAGGTAAATGGGTAACTTGTATAATACTTACGCCTCCGTAAGTATTATTGCGTAACACAGCATAGGTGGCAAAAAGCGATGCGAATAAAATACAATCGGTCATGATATAAACCCAAAAGCCGAAAATTACTTTGTTATTGGGTTGATCATCATGGTGATCTAACGCATGTGTAGTCATGAAACTGCTCCCCTTAGTTGTGCTTCAGTTCTGGCAACTTCACCGGCACTGACGTAATAATCAATATTAAAATTAAAAGTACGAATAATCACAAATGCAAGGGCTCCAACACCGCCGATAATTGCTAATAGCGGCATTTCCCATACCATTGCAAAACCAAATACTAAACTTAACATACCAATGATAAAGCCCATGGAGGTGTTTCTGGGCATATGAATATCCGTGTAGACTGGCGGTGTGGGCGGCGTATGTGCACGTGCTTGTTTTTCTGCCCAGAAGGCGTCAATACCATGCACCACCGGTGTTACTGCAAAATTATAAAAAGGTGGAGGTGAAGGAATAGACCACTCTAAAGTTCTACCATCCCATGGATCGCCGTCTACTTTATATTGTTCACGATTTTTGATACTGACCAATAATTGGGCGACATGAAAGATAATGCCACACAGGATTATTCCAGCACCGATTGCAGCCACTACTAAATAAGGATGCCAGCCGGTTTCAGCAGGATAATGATTGATGCGTCGTGTCATGCCCATTAAGCCCAAAATATAAAGCGGCATAAAGGCCATGTAAAAACCTATGGTCCAACACCAGAAAGCCAATTTTCCAAGTGTTTCATTGAGTTTGAAACCGAAAATTTTTGGAAACCAATAGGTGTATCCTGCAAATAAACCAAAGACCACACCACCAATAATGGTGTTGTGAAAATGCGCGATCAAAAACACGCTATTGTGCATTTGGAAGTCTACACCAGGTACGGACATTAACACGCCCGTCATACCCCCAATAGTAAAGGTGATTAAAAACGCAATAGTCCACATCATCGGAATACTAAAAGTAATGCGTCCGCGATACATGGTTGCTAACCAGTTGAAAATTTTCACACCTGTTGGGATAGAAATAATCATCGTGGCAATACCAAATACCGCATTTACATCTGCACCCGCGCCCATGGTAAAGAAGTGATGCAACCATACAGTGAATGATAAAATGGTAATTCCAGCTGTTGCCCAGACCATTGCCGTATAACCAAACAAAGCTTTTTTACAAAAAGTTGCAACTACTTCTGAATAAATGCCAAATGCGGGCAACACTAAAATATAAACTTCTGGATTGCCCCAGGTCCAAATTAAATTGATATACATCATTGCATTACCGCCAAAATCGGTGGTAAAGAAATGCGTACCAAAGAAGCGATCAAAAAACAACATGCCTAAGGTCATGTTTAAAATGGGGAAAGAAATGACGATCAAAATCATTGAACACAATACAGACCAAGTAAATAAAGGCATTCTCATGAGCGTCATGCCTGGGCAACGCATTTTAATAATGGTCACCAAAATATTAATACCACCGATTAAGGTTCCGACACCTGATAATGTCAAGGCCCATAGGTAATAATCCACGCCAACGCCAGGACTATATGCTAATTCTGAGAGCGGCGGATAAGCAAGCCAACCAGTAGCAGCAAAATCACCCACTACCAATGAAACATTCACTAACGCTGCACCTGCTACTGACAACCAAAAACTTAATGAATTTAAATAAGGATAAGCGACGTCACGTGCACCTACTTGTAAAGGTACGATAATATTGACCAAACCAAAAACAAAAGACATGGCCATAAAGAAAATCATAATGACGCCATGTGCGGTAAAAATTTGGTCGTAGTGTTCAGGCGGTAAATATCCCATATGATTGCCGACGGCGATTGCCTGTTGCAAGCGCATCATGATGGCATCAGAAAATCCGCGTAATAACATGACTAACGCGAGTATTAAATACATGATGCCAATTTTTTTATGATCTACTGTGGTTAACCACTCGGTCCAGAGCCATTTCCATTTTTTGAAATAAAATATTGAACCAATCACTACCGCAGCAACCAGCCCCATAAAAGCACCGGCCCCCATAATAATCGGATTGTGGTAAGGAATAGCATCAAGGGTTAATTTTCCAAATATGAATTTTTCTAACATAATGAAGTTTCCTTTCAATTATTTTTGTTGCGATTTCTGGGGTTGACGATGAGATTTATACTTCGTTTGTTGAGATTTAGTCATGTTTTCTACTTTGTTGGGCGGGGTTGCTTTCATTTGCATATTTTGCATTTGTCCCATATCTGGTCCCATAAATTTCATAATGATGTTATTAAATAAATTATCGCTCACAGATGAATAATAGTGCACGCTAGTATCCTTGCTAGGAGCTATCAATTGATTATAAGCGTCCATTGTTAACGCATTCGGTTCATGCTTCACTGAATTTACCCAAGCATCAAAATCTTCTCGTGAGGTAACGCGTGCGGTAAAAGTCATATTGGTAAAACCATCGCCGCTAAAACTTACAGATCTGCCATCATAATCACCTGTAGTATTTGCTAATAAATGTAATTTCGTTTGCATTCCTGCCATCGCGTAAATTTGGCCCGCGAGACGTTGAATCTGGAATGAATTCATTGGTGCGTCAGAAGTAATCAAAAAATTAATCGGAGTGTCCACTGGAAATTCTACAAAATTTATTGTTGCGATATTTTGTTCTGGATAAATAAATAACCAACGCCACTCAAGTGAAACAACTTGAATCGTAATTGGCTCTACCTTTGAAGCCAGTGGTTTGTATGGATCTAGCGCATGTGTAGTACGCCAAGTCATCGTTGCTAAAACTGCAATAATTACTATGGGAATAATCCACCAACCTGCTTCTAATAAAGTTGCATGTGCCCAATTAGGACTGTATTTAGCGCGCGTGTTTGATGCTCTATATTTATAAGAAATGATTATCGTTAGAATAATGACTGGAATAACCACGATAAGCATTAACAGAACTGCATCAATTAAAAGATGTTTTTCTGCGGCTGCGATTGGACCTTGCGGGTTCATCACTTCCATTTTATCGCAAGCTGCTAACAATATGAGTGATCCAATAGCCAATAACCCACTAAAAAGACGTTTTAATTTCATCACGAGATATGGCCTCCTAAGGATTGATGGGAACAGCTTTTAAAAAAGCATATGCTATCATAATTTTTTTTTATTGCAATCTATCGTACTTCACTTCTCCATGAGGAAAAAATGGGTATATCCCAAACGTGATTTAAGATGCGAAGTTTTTATTTGGCGTTAAGCTTTCACTGTTTGTTCCCGTAGTAGAAAGCCCATGCTGTAGGGGCGTAGCTTGCTACGCCCGGCACGGAAAGGCATTAACATGAAGATGCAAGGCCTGCTTAATAAAAAAATCATCATTGCCTATGAGTTTCAAAGTCCTGCAGTTACCGGGCGTAGCAAGCTACACTACTGTCCGGAGAAAATAGCACAAAGTGACAGGTGCTAAGCACATTAATGCG
>JAGVKT010000054.1 GCA_020050355.1 Gammaproteobacteria bacterium
TTTTATTTGTTTTAGATAACTCAATAGCATGATCTTCTCTCCATTTGTTTCTACACAAACAGAGTAGCAGATTTTAACTTATATTAGAATTGGACAGCCCTGATTATAGCATAGCCTTAAGACAAAACTGATCTATCCTCCGAACTTTTAGTCAAATAATCAATATACACTTTTATTTTTAATGGCATCAGTTTAATGTTTGGATAATACAGTAATAACTGACCTATCTTACGACCACACCAATCATTAAAAAATGCCGAATTTTCATAGCCAATTGCAATATCATAATTCATAAGATTAATATCTGAAGTCTGTTTTTTTAACGGTAACGTTGGTCACAATACATGGATACTGCTCCAAGAACATCGCCATACTGGGAAAAACCAAATCTTGGGCCACCTGGCGCATACATACAATATTTAATGTACCACTTAAATGACCATTTTTATCTTCAATCAATGTGCGGCTCAGTTTATATTCGTGCAATACTTTTTTACATTGAACATAATATTTCTGACCTATATCAGTCATGATGATCAATCGCGGCGTTCGTATTAATAATCGAGTATTTAATGATTTTTCCAACATGGAAATTTTCTTACTCATCGCTGTCGGTGAGATATCCCATTTCCGTGCAGCAGCCGTAAAACTGCCTTCATCGATGACCGCCACAAAAGCTTGCATTTGATCAAGCGTGCTCATCGATATCTGCCATTCTTTGAACGAACCACAAGCGCCATTCTTTAACCTTACCATCCTGAAGTGTATATAAATTCATTACATCCATATCCACATATTCATCATCAGGCACAAAGAATGCATGTTGTTCAACACGAAAGGCTATGCGATTACCTTCTACAACAACATCTTTTATTTCACTTTTTAAATTCTGATATTTCTTATGCACCTCAAGTACACTTAATTTTATTTGATCTAGACTATAATCTTTGGCCACCGAATGGTTACGAAACTTAAGGTCACTCGCAAAATATTGATCAATCATTGCCTCATTTCCAGCTTCAAAAGCGATTACAAAGGAATCCAATGCAAATTTTCTGGCATCAGTATTTGTCATAATCCTATCCTTTTAATGAATGAAAAGGCCATCTTACGTTTAACGATACTTTTAAGCCATAAGTTAAAAGTTCATAGCTCTTAACTTATGGTTCATCTAATCCCATTGACCAATGGCTTTATTTTATTATATTTATACTATTATATATAAATTTAATATATATTTGCATATTTATATTAAATATATTATAATATAAATATATTATATAATTTTAATAAATTATGGGTAATACCACTTCACGAAGTACGGTAAGCCGACCACCTACAGGTTCTAGATCTTCAACAGATATTGCAGCAAGAAGAGCTGCTGAAAGAGCCGCGCTTGTTGATTTAAGCGTGGATGAGATAAGGAGAGCTTATGGAGGCTCCTTAGGTTTTTCTAACTTATCTGGAAGCAGAGGGAGAATGACTCTGGCCGGTTATGTATATGAATATGCTACTAGTGTATATGCTGATTTTTGTGATGAAGAACTAGCGCATGTTCCTGCGAAAAAGGCTACAGGCTATAAAGTTCATATTTCAATTAATCCTCTTGCACTTCCTCGCGCTTGGAATGACATTTGGCCCATTTTGCTTAAAAATGAGGTTAAAGAATTTAAGGTATTGATGGGGGCTGCTGGACCTGCTGGTAAAGAAATTGTTATTTATCTTATGAATGATCTTAAAACTCCAGCAGATTGGTCACGTATTTTTTCCGAGATTGAAGGCGTATTAGCAGATGTAGAGCCTAACTCTACAGCAGGAGCTCCTGCGCTAAGGTATCGATTGCCTGCAGGAGTTGGAGAAGCAGGAAGAGATTATTTTGGTCTCCAAGAGCCAAGTATTACAGGAAGCAGACATTGTTTTTATACAGATGATAGCAAAATGGGTACACGTGATCATGCCAGGGTGCATCCACCTGTTATTGTTGCGGGGATGATGTCAGGTATTGAAATTGCAGCTCCTACTGGAGCAGGTGCAGCTTCGAGCGAAGGTTCTACTCTTGTAGCAGCCATGGCTCCAGCGGTTGCAGGAGGAGTTGTTGTCGCAGCGGGCGCATTGTCTGGCGGGAGTTCTGCTCATTCAAGTGCCGTTGTTGTTTCAGCTCCTACCGAAGCTGCTGTTGGAATAGGCGCAGCTGCCGGTGTGGGTTCTGCGCTTGCAGTAGAAGTACCAGCAGCGTCTTTGGGCTCAAGACCGTCTTTAGTAGTGTCTGCCCCTGCGCGTGCTTCTGCACCTTTTGCTGCGGCAGCTGCTGGAGGTGCGGTTGCAGTTGCTTCAAGGGGTGCTGCGCCAGTGATGCCAATGGGCCCAAGACCGTTTTCAGTAGTATCTGCTCCTGCACCTGTTTCTGCGCCTTTTGCTGCGGCAGCCGCTGCAGTTGCAGGTGCTGGAGGTGCAATGCCAATGGGTCCACCTGGGCCTTTACCTCCTGCGGCTCGTCCAACGCTAGCTTGGTTTGCTGCGTCTCAAGCAAATAAAAAGCAAGCAGATAAAAAATCATTATTGGCTCCAAGCTCTGGATCATCTGACGGTTCGGCTTAAAGGGCTTATGGATTTAATTTATTTTTTTAGATAGAATAGAGATTGCAAATTTTAACAAGGGATCATGATGAAAGTAAAAATTGATAAAGAAAATATTATGCTAACTTATGATAATGAGTCTGATTTTTATGATCATAATACAGGCTTTCTTGCTTTTCAATACGTTAGTGCTCGTGATCCGGAAGAAACGGAGAAAGAAAGAATAAAATTTTCTTTTGTTCTAAAAGAAAGTGAATTATCTATTAAGATCACTCCTCTGGAAGAGGTTGAAATGAATGAGGTTATAGCGCAGCTTGAACAGCATCATTTCATCAAAAAAAATCCTGGGGGAGACTATCGCTTGGTTTTAGCTTTAAGCGCCCCGAGGAGAGAAAGTCGGGCTGAGCCTTCTTCGACTGCGGCACGGTGTAGTTTGGCTTTAGGCACTCCGGGAAAAAATTCTACTCATGATTCTCATCGCGCACCAAAAACATGCGCTATGTTTTAATAGTGTTTACAACGTGTGAATAAATTTTAACACTATTCAGAAAGTTTAGAGTCAGCAAGCTGAGAAAACTCTTCTCTTAATTTATTTGAAATCTTGCCATGATTATCATGAATTAGCCTAATAATCCGATCAATCTCAACATCCCAATTAACAAATCAATGCCCAATTTTACTGCCACTTAACTTGCCAATATTAAAGTCCCTACTTGGATTGTCGATGGAGATCGCGACGAAGGCATCAAGCGCTCAAACACTCAGTACATGGCGCAAACCATCCTAAATGCAAGTTTATTAATTGAACCAGAAGTTAGCCATTTCGCTTTTTTACAAGACCCTGAGCAATTTAACCAAGATGTCTTACATTTTTTAACACATGTACCAAAGCAGCAAAATCCATAAACGAAATTCTTTATTTAGAATCAGGCAAGATATACAAAGCCAGATAACTAATAAATTCGACTCCCGCCTGCACCATATGATTAGCCTCTAAATCAAAATTCATGACGAGTTGATCCGCAAGGAAAAACACAAACCATAAGCATAGACTAATGATAAAAGCATAATTAGCAAATTTTAGCCAACGTGAATAATTTGACGTAAAGCCAACAACACTAGCAAAAATAAAAGCAAGACTAGAAACAAACAACCAAGCAATAATGCCAAAATACAAAAATTGCGCAACGGTATCAGGCACCGAAAAAATATGCAAACTCTTCACTAAAAAAGAATAGTTATCCGTTCCAGCCCAAGAAATATGCATATTATCAAAAGTATCGAGCCAACCAAAAAAATCAGTAAAAAAAGCAATGACAAACCACAACGC
Organism: Gammaproteobacteria bacterium; assembly: GCA_020050355.1. Classification (GTDB taxonomy): domain Bacteria; phylum Pseudomonadota; class Gammaproteobacteria; order Francisellales; family CACEW01; genus CAIQBE01. The sequence goes on from JAGVKT010000054.1 coordinate 3,908, forward strand.
CCAAAAAACAACTAAAGCCTTCTTAAAAAATCTGATTTCCATAGGACATCTCCTCTTATTAAATCAAGATTAAGTTGTTTACATCACTTAATTATCAGCTCAAATATAGCTTAGCTTTAGATCATAAATCAAATGAAAATTCATGAATCCTTAAATCCTTATTTTGATGCATATTCGCATCGAACGTGAACGGTCAGCCGCATTTGAACGTGAACAGTCAGCCGCATATCGTGAACGGCTAGCCGCATGAACGTGAACGCTTTTTTCGTATAAAAATGCGGCTGAGCGTTCACGATATGCGCGAGCCAATAAATACCTGCCCTTGCTGGGCGTTTAAACATTAAAATGCTCGCTCCATTTTTAAAGGAGTAAAGCGTGCCAGCAAAGGGAGTATCAATGCGTAAAATTAAAGAAGTTTTAAGGCTATCGTTCGACCAGCATATGAGTCAACACCAAATTGCCAATAGCCTTGAATTATCAGTAGGCGTCGTCAATAAGTATCTCAATCGGTTCAAAGCCATCGGCCTCACCTGGCCACTACAGAAACATTAGCGCTGCCCTTTGATCATGACAATGTCAGAGGTGCGCATTACTATCATTAACAAAGAATAAAATAAAAATCATAAAATAAGGAAAAATCATTATGCAACACTACAGTATCAATCAAGAACAGCTTTTAAGTCGCCTTAGGAATTTACGTCTTGCGGGCTTTGCAGAGGCGCTGGGTCAGCAGTGGTTAAAACCCATAGTGCAGGACTTAAGCTTTGAGGAGCGGCTGGACTTATTATTATCCTATGAAACCACCGCTCGAGAAGGCAGGAAGATTAAACGCCTGGTTAAAGATGCCAGTCTTCGCCAGGAAGCCCGCGGTGAGGAGATTGCTTACACGCAGGCGCGAGGAATTAATAAAGCAGAAGTAAGTAGCTTGCTGCGCTGTGACTTCTTGGCGCAACGGCAGAATATTCTGATCACCGGCGCGACAGGTTGCGGTAAAAGCTATCTAGCCTGTGCGATTGACCATGAAGCGTGCCGACTGGGATTCACGGTCAAGTACATGCGGCTACCACGGTTTATGGAAGAGTTAGCGATGAGTTACTTAGATGGCAGCTTTGCAAGATTATTAAACCAGTTGCTCAAAGTAGATTTATTGATTCTGGATGACTTTGCGCTAACGCCGGTGAGTAGTGAGCAGCGACAGGACTTGTTTAATATCATTGAGGATCGTTATCAATTGCGTTCAACGATTGTAACGAGTCAACTGCCGGTAAAACATTGGCATGAATATCTTGGAGAGCCTACTTTAGCGGATGCCATTTTAGATCGTTTATTAGAGAATGCGAACCGGGTGGAGTTAAAAGGTCATTCATTACGTAAAAACAGTAAAAAGGAGGTGCAAAATGAGCAAAGTAGTGCTTGACGGATCGTGAACGGTTTAGCACAATAATCAAGCCAGCAAGCGGTGGTCATTTAATGACTGTTCACGCATGCGGCTGGGTGTTCACGATCAATGCGGCTACGCAGAGAATCTGGTTAAAAACAAAAGTGCCAAGGATATGTTTACTAAACTTGGAATTTAAACGTGCTAAAACCAATATATACCAACATCTTCGAGAAAGACATCAAACTGGCCAAAAAGCACGGCAAGAAATTAGACAAATTAAAAACTATTATTGAACTATTACTTGCACAAAAACCACTACCGGATAAAAATAAAGATCATCGCTTAATTGGCAATTATAAAGGCCGAAGAGAATGCCACATTGAGTCTGATTGGCTGCTAATTTACAAAAAGCCTGAAGACGCTATTATCTTTGAGCGTACTGGTACACACTCGGATTTATTTAAATAACCTTTTAATCTTAAGAATCAAATTATGCCAAAACCATCACACCATCAAAGCGCTTTACCCTCTCACTATAACCTTGAGGCAAAACATTACGATGCATTCAATGAAAAAGCTTCCGAGCTCATCAATCAAACCATCGAAAATATTTTGAACGAGCATTCAGCAAGGACAATTTTAGATTTAACCTGTGGTACTGGCTCACAAGTTTTTTGGCTCGCGCAAAAAGGCTTTGAAGTCATGGGTATCGACATCAACGAAAAAATGCTTGAAATTGCCCAGCAAAAAGCAAAACAAAAAAACCTCTCCCTTCACTTTGAATTAGGAGACATACGTACCAGCAAAATTGGTCAGTTTGATGCCGTGTTAACCATTTTTAATGCCATCGGCCATTTAACCAAAACCGACTTTGAACTTGCTATCCAAAATATTCATGCCAACTTAAAGCCAGGGGGTTTATACATTCTTGATATTTTTAACCTTGACTACCTGCTACATGAAGATAACATCACCCAACTCACTATTGACTGGCAAAAAAAATCAGGTGACTTCACTGCACGCGAAATTCAATACAGTACTATTTCAGCAAATGGTATTTTGGCATCCTACGATATTTGTCACGAACAAAAAAACAACGACGAACCCACAATCAATACTGCGTTTCAAACACTTCAAGTCTATAGTGCTGCTCAATTAAGAAACTTATTGGAACGTAACAATTTTGAAGTTATTCAGCAGACTGCCATTGATGGTTCAGAATTAAAAATACCAGAAACAGATAGGATATTGACGGTGGCGAAAAAGCAATAGAATAAAGTTTTTAAAATAAATTTCTACAGTATGCTCAAACACCTAAAATGGCTCTCCAAAGAGGATTAGGACTTCATTATATTATAAGGCCTTAACACCATTCACTTTAAAATTTATCCATTTTTTGCCCATCAATTATAGTATATTTTTAATTCAAAACTTGCATTTAGCTTTATTTTCATTCAAAATTAACTTATAAATTTATATAAGGCAAACTCTATGCATTATACAAAAGAACAAGCTTTAGAATTATTAAAGAAAAATAAAAGTCATATGAAATCTAATTTTGGTATAGAAAGAATTGCACTTTTTGGCTCGCTTGCTCATAACGCTATGAAACCTTCAAGTGATATTGATATTCTGGTTGATTTTAAAGAACCCACTTTTGATCATTATTTTGATCTTAAATTTTATCTTGAAGCTTTATTTCAAAATGAGGTTGATTTAGTTTGCCATGATGCGCTACGTCCTCGCATCAGACCTTATGTTGAAAAAGAAGCTATTTATGTCGCGTGAATGGCTTGATTTTTATGAGGATATGATTGTAGCTTGCAAAGCAATCATTGAATACTCAAAAGGACATAGCAAAGATAGCTTTTGCCAAAGCAAACTTCATTATGATGCCACCATCCGTAATTTTGAAATTTTAGGAGAAGCGGCTAAGCTTATTCCGATGGAAGTGCGCGCAACCGTGACAGAAATTCCTTGGTCTAAATTGATTGCTTTGCGCAATATTGTGATTCATGAGTATTTTGAAATTGATGATACTATTTTGTGGGATGTGATTAGCAATAAGATTCCTGGAGTATTGAAAGAGCTTCAGATGATGCCCAATAAATATTCGCAGTTTTTCAAAGCTGCATTTTAGCTTAATATGTTATCTAACCTACATTAAAAAACGAAGATTATTAATCATCATAGTAAGCATTTCAGGGGAATATTTTTGTTCAAATTCAGCAAAAACAGCCGATGTTGCTTTCTTTAATAAATCACCATTTTCAAGCTCGGCAAGCACATGATCATTTAAAAATTTTTTAGCTGACTCATAGCCATTATCTCTAATCAAAAACCATAAAAATAATCTATAAAGATACTCATAAAATATTTGCATAGTTGGACTCTTATTCCCATAATCACAAATTATATTATTTATAGGTCTTTTAGGGTTATTAAGTTTGGGATTTGGTTTAAATGATGGCCTACCATGATAATTAATTAGCTTCTCATAGTCCGATAATAGAGTATAAAAAAATTCTCTATTAGCAGGGATAAAGGAAAATTTATGCCTAACCAGCGCTTCAAATTCTCTAGGTCGACTTAATTTTAAAGCTATCAAAATTATAGTTTCAAAGCGCCCCCAACCAACAGCGTTTTTTACCATTTCTAAAAAATTTAATGTCTTAATCATTTCTCTAGCACGAACATTATACATAGCAAAAAATTCACTCAATATTATTGCTTGAGTAGTGTTCGTAGCAAAATGCTCCTTAATTAAAATCTCAGAAGGTAACTCGGGTAACTGAAGTTCTAAATTAAAAAATCTCGATAAATAGTGATCAGCATCTATATTACCATAAACCTTTTTTATTGTTTCTGTAAGATTGGTACGATCACAAGCTATGACAATCACTACATTTTTAATATTAAAGAAATGCTTTAATCTTTCCAAAAGCTTTACAGCAAAAGTTGGCATACAGCGATCTAGCTCATCAATGAAAATAACTTTTAGAGTATCTTTATCGCCTATTTTTTCTATTGAAATTTTAAATTTTTTGATAACATCATCAAATCGCTCTTGGTCTTCAAGAAATTTATCTATAGAGCTTGAAAAAGCATCCTGTGCGACAGAGCCTATTTGGGAAATATCAGCAGAAACCCCATTAACATTAATCATTTTTGAAGTGTTTAATAGAAATTTAAAAACCCCTTGTACTGCACTTTTCCAATCCGCAAAAAGCTTATCTTTAACTTGAGAATACATTTGGCCTATTAAACTGATAAAAGGTTCTTCTATGTAATCCTGAGACCATGCATTATATTTAATAACGATGCAAGGTGTATTGCCTTCTTCCTCAATAGACTTCTTTAATCCAGAACTATTTTCCATCGGGCTACAATCAACAAAACGATAATTTTTTATTTTAAAGCTTTGTCTTTCTAAAATATGGTAAAAGTGATTTAAGAATGTTGTCTTACCCTCTCCCCACCCACCATTAATGCCTATAATCAAGCCATGATCATTAGTATCTGCAGACTGAAGAATGGCCGTTTCAGAAGAGGCTTTACCACCATTATAAAGAATGCACCATTGCAATACTTTGCTGAAATCTTTAAATTTCCGATTAACCTCACCCATAAAATATCCCGATAATAATATCCTCTAGCCTAACATATTTAGGCTCTTCCCCAAAAGTAGGGGCACTTTAACCCCAGGCTGTCCAATTCTAATATAAGTTAAAATCTGCTACTCTGTTTGTGTAGAAACAAATGGAGAGAAGATCATGCTATTGAGTTATCTAAAACAAATAAAA